>LKUH01000315.1 GCA_001412425.1 Candidatus Cloacimonas sp. SDB | reverse complement strand
GGTTTCCAAGCTGGGGCTTGGAAACCAGAATGTGTGACATGGGCTTGGAAACCAGAATGTTTTGAAACCAGAATGTGACATGGGCTTGGAAACCAGAATGTTTTGAAACCAGAATGTGACAGGGGCTTGCAAACCAGGAAATATCTAAGATTCAGGTAAAATTGAAATTGCGGATGATGAGATGAATTGAAACTTGTTCCTAAGTTTGAATAAAGTGCACTTACCTTGCCGAGAGAGATATTGCTGCAATATAAGTTAACATTAGTTAGTACTAAAAAAGACTATGTTTTCTAATTGTTATTTTCTTTTTTGGGGGGATTTGTAGCTTTTCTTTTTTTTTGCAGAGTCATCCTTTTCTTTAGCTTCAACAATCAGTGGTTTTTTACCTCGCCCGCTTTTTCTGAAGGTACTTATAATCTGCTCTGCTTCCCGAAAGGGTACATTAGCGAAAGAAAAATTATCGTAGATCTGAATATTGCGGATAAGTCTGGAATCTACCATAGCTTCCTGCTGGATTAAATTTACCAGTTTTTTGGCAGTTATATCATCATTTCTGCCCAGAGCAATAAACAGCCTAGTAATACCTTCCTGATCGGGGGAATATTCAGAACGTTTTTCTCTAGAAATTTTGCGTTCTTTTCTAGGTTCTAAAATTTCGGCATATTTATCAGCTGAAAATTCGTCTTTGTAGGCATGACTTAAAAGTGCCGAGATGATTTGTTCCGGGGGATAACTGCCTAGAAGTTCGTAGGCTACTGGCATATTATCTTTATAACTTCCGGATTCTATGATCTGGTTGATCTCATCCGCAATTCTCTGCCGTTTTAATCTGATCAGTTCTTTTATTTTGGGAAGTGATTCTTTTCGTATCTCAGATTTTGAGATCTGTTGGATATGCATCAATTTTCTATATTCTGCAGGAGTGATAAAAGTGATAGCAGTACCCTGTTTCCCGGCTCTGCCTGTTCTTCCGATCCGGTGTACATAACTTTCCGGATCCTGAGGAATCGAATAATTGATAACATGCGTTAACTCAACTATATCTATCCCGCGGGCAGCTACGTCAGTGGCGACCAGAATGCTGATCTGTTTCTTTTTGAACTGGTTCAATATTCTTTCTCTCTGAGCCTGGGATATATCACCATGCAAAGCTGCGGCATCATAACTCCTATCTCTCAACGCACTGGCAAGATGATCTACCTTAAGTTTGGTGCGGCAGAAAACCAGGGCATAGAATTCCTCTTCAACGTCAATTATGCGGCATAAAGCTTCAAATTTATCGGAAGAACGGACTTCAAAATAGATCTGATCGGTCAGGTTGACGGTTAACTGCTCACCTTGAATTCTGACAAGCTCATATTCCTGCATGAATCTTTCAGCCAGCTGTACTATCCTTTTGGGCATTGTAGCAGAAAAAAGTAAAAAACGTTTATCAGATGGAGTTCGGGATAGAATGAGTTCAACATCCTCGATAAAGCCCATGTTCAGCATTTCATCAGCTTCATCCAGTACAATAAATTTAAGATTATCCAAAACTAATGTTCCTCGATTCAGATGATCAATAATCCTGCCAGGAGTTCCTACCACTATTTCAACTCCCCGTTTCAAACGCTTCAACTGCTGTTCATAGGCTTGACCACCATAGATTGGCAATATGTCAATTTTACGTTCTGCCCGGTAGGAATTCATTTCTTCAGCAACCTGAACAGCCAGTTCACGAGTCGGAGCAAGGACCAGAGCCTGTATCTTTCCATTTCCCTCAGTTATGTTATCCAGAATCGGCAGACCGAAAGCAGCAGTCTTACCCGTACCGGTCTGAGCTTGTCCTACAATATCGATATTCTTCTTAAGAAATAGCGGAATGGTTAATTTTTGTATGGGTGTGGGCTCTTCAAATCCCTTTTTATTTATAGCCAGAATTGATTTTTCCGATAAGCCCAGTTCAGCGAAATTTTCTAAATTACTCATAAGTGTCCTAAAATTATTTTTTTTGCAACGATCGAAAATTGATTGTTCTCGAATATTACTTAACCTAAAATTTCACAGGGGTTTATATTAGCAAGGATTTTGTTTATTTCTTCTGCAGGAAAAATAAATTGGAATAATTTTTATTCTGTGATACCTGCTTTGTAAACTTCAAGTGCTCTTAATCGGGCAGATTTGTGTTCCACTATCGGTTTAGAATATCTGGAAGTTCCATATTCCGGAATCCATTTCTTTACATATTTAAGATCCCTATCAAACTTCTTCAACTGAATTGCAGGATTAAAAATCCGGAAATAGGGTGCTGCATCGCATCCTGTTCCAGCTGCCCATTGCCAGTTGCCGTTGTTGGAAGATAATTCGTAATCCAGAAGTTTTTCATAAAAATATGATTCACCCCAACGCCAATCGATCAGCAGATGTTTGCATAAAAAACCGGCTGCGATCATTCTGACCCTGTTATGCATGAATCCGGTTTCGTTGAGCTGCCGCATGCCCGCATCAACAAAAGGATAACCTGTTTCACCATTGCACCATCTCTCAAAGTTACGCAGACAGTAATTCCATCTGATCCCGTTATATCTGGTCTTAAAATTTTCCGTAACAACCCGGGGAAAATGAAATAGTATCTGCAGGAAAAATTCCCGCCAGATCAGCTCACTTAGAAATATTTCATCTTCCAATTTGAGATCAGCGATTATTTTCCTGATACTTACCCTTCCGAACCTTAGATGTGGACCAAGATAGGTTGTGTGATCTAATCCTGGAAAATCACGGGTTTCAGCATACCTGTCCAGGTGGGAAAGATCATAATCCCTTACCTTGATGACCGATCTTTTATAACCAAGTTCGGAAAGTTCAGGAAATTTGAGCTTAAGCTTCAGAAAATTTTTCTTTATTTTGTTTTTAGAGGGAATAATTGGATTCCAGTAATAATTTTCCAGCCATTTTTTCTTATAGGAAGTAAAAACAGTATAAGGTTTGCCATCCTGTTTAACTACTTCATTTTCTGCAAATATAACCTGATCTTTATAAGATTTTAATTGAATACCATTTTCCTGCAGCAGAGATCGTATTTTATTATCCCGTTCAATTGCATAAGGCTCATAATCCTGGTTGAAAAATACCTGCTTAATCTGATATTCGGAAATGAGTTTCTGCCAGATCTCCTCAGGTTTTCCCTTCAAAATAAGCAAAGAACCTTCAAATTCACGCAGTTGAAAATTTAAAATCTGGAGGGAGTCATAAATGAAAGTGATCCTGGCGTCATCTTCAGGAAGTTCGGCAATGATATTGTCATCGAAAATAAAAATAGGTAAAACCGCGTGTTCAGAATTAAGAGCCTGCTCCAGCCCTTTGTTATCTTCCAGACGAAGATCTCTTCTAAACCAGAATACCGAGATGTTTTTTTTAGTCTGTTCAGTCATATTATCCCTTTTTGACAATTGATTTATCTGGGAAAAAATCCTGCTTAATCTTTCACCCTGTCAAGCAAAGTGATTTAATTCAGTGCTAAAATAATTGAGAATAAATTAAATCTATCAGATTAAAATCTGTATCTATAAATGATTGAAAAAAAAACGGAGATCAAAGATTAATTCGATCTCCGTTTAACTAGAATTATATTCAATTT
>LKUH01000314.1 GCA_001412425.1 Candidatus Cloacimonas sp. SDB | reverse complement strand
AAAAAAAATGTTTTGTCTAAATACTAGACATATTTTAATAAAAATTTATGGAAAGAGGAATTTATGTTTACAGTCAAAAAATTAAGTTTAATTGATCTACCCCAAATGGCAGATATATCGATGAAGGCTTATCCTGGTTTTCAATATCCTGCTAAAGAACAGTATGTAAATAGAATCAAAGAAATTCAGCAGAACAGCCCGAATATCAACTTTTATGGTTGTTTTAATGCTGAAGAACTACTTGGAGTCATGAGGATCCATGATTTTCAAATGAATTTCAGAAATAAATTCTTCCCTGTCACAGGTATTGGAGGTATAGCAGTAGACCTTCTGCATAAAAAGGAAAAAGTCTGTAAAAAATTAATTGAATATTTTATCGGGTATGCTCATAAAAAAAATGCTCCCCTGACTATTCTTTTTCCTTTCAGACCAGATTTTTATTATAACATGGGATTTGGTTACGGTGCTCCCTTGTTTCAATACAACCTCCTGCCCTCAGCCTTTCCCCGCGGTAATTCCAAGGAACATCTGCAGTATATTGACATTAACAATGTTGATCTTATAGTGAACTTCTACAACGAAGCAGCTCAAAAGCAACACGGTCTGTGTTTAAAGGATTCTTCAGATTTTGAAGGATTCCTGAAAAAACAGGGAAATTTCGTTATCGGCTATAAAAATGGAAATAAACTGGAAGGCTATTTAATTGCCCGATTTATAAAAGCTCACAAAACAAATTTTGTGATCAATAATCTTGAAATTCTGGAGTTTCTCTATTCTGATAAAAATGCATTTCTGGAATTCTCCACTTTCTTAAATTCTCAGTCAGATCAAGTTAAAAGGATCGTTTACAATACTTTTGATCCGGAATTCTACCACTTAGTCAATGATGTCAGAACCGGTTCGGATTACTTATTCCCATCTGTTTTTCATGAGTCCTATTCTGCAGGAATCGGTATAATGTATAAAATCACTGACCTGGAAAAATTCTTTAGCAGTGCCGAAAATTTCTGTAAGGTAAATGTAAAGGTCAAATTTGTTATTTCGGATAGTTTTTCGCAACAGAATGATCGAGTGATTACGGCACATTTCAGAAATGGTAAACCAGCAATAATCAAAACCGCGGATTATGATGTTGAGTTACGAATGAACATTGCAGAATTCTCTTCAATGATCATGGGAGCTGTAACTTTTAAACAATGTTATAAGCATGGTCTGGCAGGAATTTCAAATCTTAAATATCTGGAAAAAATTCACAAATTGTTTTATCTGGAAACCAAACCGCAATGTTTGAACTGGTTCTGATACAACAATTTTCCAAAAAAATAATTTGACTGCAACTGAGTAACTTAAATGATTTTTGTATTTGCAGAAGAAATAATGATCTAGCAAATTCTAATAAGCAGTTTAATCTAAAGAAAGTGAAATCAAATTTACTCGTTATAAAAAATTTTTCCCTGCTGTTCATTATTGTACAGCCCTTGTTCGAATAGGGACGGTGAATAGTTTAAAGAAATGATTTCAGTGTTTGATAAGTACTTTAAAAATAAGAAGTTAAGCTTCTGGCACGGAAACTGCTCAATATAGTTTAAGTTAATATTATTCGAGATTTTTTAGAAAATCATCACGAATAAGAAATGAGATTTAGAGAAGAAAGGAATACTTATGAAGAAAAATTTAATATTATTGATTATGCTGATCCCGATATTTTTTTTACATACAGTAACTTTGGAAGAGAGTATTATAACTGCTAAACAGAACAACCAGGAACAGTTGGCAGAAAAGAGTGGATTGGAAGCAGTTGGCTGGAGCAAGAAAAACGCTTTCACCAATTTCCTGCCCAAAGTTTCATTTAATTCCAGTCTGGTTCGCATTGATGCTGAAACTTACGACGAATTATCGTCAGTTTATAAAATTCCCATATTCAATGCTTCCGGAATTCCAACCGGAGATTACATCCCTTTTTCAGCGGCAGCCTTAAGCGGCGGATATTACAAAACCACATACACTAACGATATTACTGTGCAATTACCTCTCTTCAATGGCGGTAAAGAAATTCTGGGATACCAGTTAGCAGGCTTAGCCAAACAGCAGGTGGAAAAAGCTCTTATTGGTAAAGAAAAAGATCTGGATTATGCTGTGGCTTCTACTTATATGGGATTACTTAAACTACAAGATCTGAAAATTCTTTCTGAAAAAAGTTTAAATTCAACACTTTCTCACCTCAATTCAGTGCAAAAAAAATATGAGGTGGGAACAGCCAAATATTCTGATGTGCTGCAATGGCAGGTCAATAAGATGAATAATGAGACCTCAATTCATGAAATCGATAATAGTATTAACGAACTTAAAGGATATTGGAAAAACCTGCTTGGTGCAGAAGGAAATGAACTTCCTGATGAAATAGATATTGGTAGCTTTGATAATGAGATAAATAATTTAGCAGCTTTGAATTCGGACGAGATTCTTCAGAAAATTGTAGTTTTTCTGGAAGAAGTTAAACAAACCAGTGTCACTATTCAGAATCTGAACCTTGTTAACCGGATGATGGAAAAAAATTACAAAATGGCAGTTGGGAATTTTCTTCCCGCTTTAAATCTACAATATACTTATCAGATCGAAAGTGATGATAAATGGAATCTTCAGGGTGAAGATAACTGGAATTTAGCAGCATTATTTTCAGTACCGATCTTCCAGAGTGGAGCTAATTTCACTAATTTGAAAAAAGTAAAATATGAACTGAAGAAAACTGAATATGAAACTGCCTGGATAAGGGAAAACTATCTGGTCGCTGCTGAAAATACCATACGCAAACTCATCACCAACGCCCGAATTGTTCTGAACAATCAAACTGCACTGGAATTAGCTGAAGAAAATCACCAGATAATCAACGATCTATTTGAACAGGATATGGTAACCAATACAGAGCTTCTGGATGCTGAGATCATGCTTTTCAGCAATGAAATGAACCTGGTGTCATCCTATTACGATTTTATTTTAACTAAATATGAAATTAAAAAATATACGCAGCAGGAGGATTAATGTTAAATAAAACAATTTTTGTCAGTCTAATTATAATTCTGTTAATTGGCGGATGCGGTCAAAAAACCGAAGAAAATGTTGAAAATGACAGATTTATCGACAGTCGTAATGTTAAGACTATTACTGCTGAATTAAAAAGTATTTCCAGCTATATGGAATTCAGCGGTAAACTGGAAGCAAATAAGACCGCAAATATTTCTCCTGCTCTTTCTGGTAGAATTGAAGAAATCATAGTGCAAGAAGGTAATACTGTACAGAAAGATGATCTGCTGCTAAAACTGGATGAAACACAATTGAACCTGGCAAAAACACAGTTTGAAAATGCAGAGAAAAACTACAAAAGAATGCAGGAACTCAAGAATACCGGTTCCATAGACGGTGCTACTTTTGATGAGATGGAAACAGCCTATATACAAGCTGAAATGAATCTGGAATACCTGACAGAGAACACCTATATTCGTGCTCCTATAAATGGTACGATTATCAGTATCTACAAAAAAGAAGGGGAAAATTACGACAGCATGATGGATCCCTATCTGCTCCGCCTGGTAAACCTGAATCAAATTAAAGCAAAATTTCAAATTTCTGATGCTGACATTGATCTGGTAAAAACAGGTCAGGATGTTATCTCGAATGTAAACAATTGCGAGCAGGATTTTTCTGGAAAAATCGTTTTTATCTCTCCCGAAGCCGATCCGCTGTCAGGTACATTTCCAGTTCAAAGTTCTATTACTAACCAGGACAACCTGCTCAGGAATAACCAATTTGCCAGGATTAAACTGCTTTTGGAAACTTCACCAAATACAATAGTATTACCTCAAACTGCAGTTTTGAATGATAATCAGGTTTTTACAGTACAGGCAGGAAAAGCCGTCCGTAATACTGTTGAACTGGGTATCGAAAACGAATATTTTGTCGAAATCCTATCTGGCATCAAGGCTGGTGATATTGTTATTACTGAAGGAAATATTGGACTTTCGGCAGATGATAAAGTTGAAATTATTGAATGAACATAATCTATGCAAAATTTAATACTAAAGAGGACAAAACCAATTGATCAATAATGTATTTTTGCCAGACTTTCACTTTCTAAAAAACATTATAAAAGGTCATAAAAGGAACAGATTATGAAATTAGCAGAATTTTCAGTTAATAAACGTGTAACAATTTTTATTATAACGGTTTTGATTATAATTCTGGGAAGTATTTCATTATCCCGTCTGGGTCTGGAAATGTTCCCTGACATGGATTATCCTGTCATTTCCGTCGTATCAACATACAACGGTGCATCACCGCAGGATATCGAAGAAACTGTCACAAAAACAATAGAGACAGCCATAGCGTCTGTAAAAAGCATCAAAAGGATAACTTCCGAAAGTATGGAAAGTGCATCTCTGGTGATGGTTGAATTCAATTGGGGAACTAACCTGGATTTTGCCGCTCAAGATTTACGTGATGCCATAGAGAGAGTAACGGAATACCTTCCCTCCGATGCTTCCAAACCGCTGGTGATCAAATACAATCTCAGTGATATGCCGATCTTAATGTACGGTGTTACCGGCGCGGAGAATACCTATGAATTGAGAAAACTGCTGGAAGATGATGTGGCTGCTAAACTTAAACATCTGAAAGGTGTCGCTTCCGTAGTTGTGTATGGTGGTGACGAACTGGAAAAACAGATAATTGTGGATGATCATAAACTGGAACAGTACAAAATCTCGATCAATGAAATCGTGCAGCTGGTTGCGGCAGGAAATCTGAATACAACTGCTGGTCATTTACTGAAACGAAAAGAAGAATATTTGCTTCGAACCATGGCACAATACAATTCCATTAAAGAGATCGAGAATCTGCCGATCAAAATGACTGCTTCCGGAAATATCATCTATCTGAAAGATGTAGCCAGAGTGCAGGACGGATTCAAGGAACAACGTAATATTCTGCGCACGAACAAACTTCCTACAGCTATGTTTATGATCTCTAAAGAATCAGGAGCCAATACTCTGAAAGTTTCAGAACTTGTAAAAAAAGAGCTGGCTGTTATCGAAGCGGAATTCCCGGAAAACCTGAAATTCTATGAAGTTATGGATATGGGACAACCCATCAGTAAAGTTACTTCCGGCGCTTTGTCAAACTTGATCGTAGGCGGAATTCTGGCTATCTGTATCATGTTCCTCTTTCTACGCAACTGGCGCCCCACACTGGCAATATCGCTGGCAATACCAATCTCGGTTGTTGCCACTTTTATTCCTGTCTACCTTGCCGGCTTCACACTTAATATCATGACTCTGGGCGGACTGGCTTTGGGGGTGGGAATGCTGGTGGACAACTCCATCGTGGTGATAGAAAATATTTACCGTCACCTGGAAATGGGAAAATCCAAATTCCAGGCGGCAAAAGTAGGAGCGAACCAGGTTGCTATGGCAATCACAGCTTCAACACTCACTACTATCGCAGTTTTCTTTCCTATGATCTTTGCTGAAGGTATGACAGGAATTCTGGTACGAGGTTTAGCACTCACTGTAGCATTTTCACTGATTGCCTCGCTTTTTGTATCACTAACCATTGTTCCGGTGATTGCTTCTGTGCTGTTTAGAAGAACGCAGGATCGACCCGAAATTGATAAATCACAACAATTTTTTGAAGGGATAAAACAACGCTACAGCAAAATTTTAGCATGGGTTCTGGATAATCGTGGCAAAACTATTGCCATGGTAGCAATTTTATTGGTTCTGGCACTTCTTATTCCTATTCTGGGAATTATCGGTACAGAATTCATGCCAGTAACCGATATACCTTTTCTGGTTATGAATGTGAATATGCCTTTGGGAACTCCTCTGCAGGAAACAGATATGGTGGTCAGTCAAATTGAAGATGTTTTCCTTAAAACAGAAGGTATAATGAACACAATGATATTGATCGGACCGATGAGTGAAGGAGAGGCAATGGCTGATCCCACAAATCCGCAGGATGTAAATTCAGCCCAGGTTTTTGCCCGATTATATCTGGAAGAAGATCGTGAACTTTCCGCCGAAGAGATCAAAGATTTAATTCGTTCTCAACTGCCAGATGTAGAAGGAGCTGAAATTAACTTCTTAAGTTCGGAAGAAATGTCGGGGCAGGGACAATCCAAGCCGATTGAATTGAATATTTTTGGTAAAGACCTGCAGAAATTGGATTTAATCGCCAAACAGATTGAAACTCGCATGAAGAATGTCCTCCATGTAACCGATGTTATCAGCAGTACAAGGACTAATAAGTCGGAATTTCATATCATAATTGACAAAGATAAAGCTTTCCGTTCGGGTTTCACAGCTGCTCAGATTGCCTCTGCCATTAAAACTGCATCCTATGGAACAATCAGCGGTATTTTTCGGGAAAGTGGTGAAGAGGTCAACATTCTGGTGAGATTAGAAAAGGAAAATCGCAACAGTCTGGAGGATATAATGCACCTTTCGCTCGTATCTCCGCTGGGGTTTTATGTTCCCTTAAATCAGCTAGCTCATATTGAGCAGGCTGAAGGTCCTTCGAAAATATCTCACGAAAAGCAGACGAGAAAAATAACCCTTTCAGCCAGTGTGAGCGGCACTAACGATGTCGGTTCAGTTGTTAAAGATATTCAATTAAATGTTTCCGATATTGAAAAGAATCTACCTTCCGGCTATTATCTTGATTTTGGGGGTTCCTACAAAGATATGCAGGAAGCATTTCTAACCCTGGCTGGAGCTTTACTTCTGGCAATCATACTGGTATACAGTGTTATGGCTTCTCAATTTGAAAGCCTGCGACAGCCCTTCATTGTAATGTTTACCATGCCGTTAGCTCTAATCGGTGTGCTGCTAATCCTGGGAATTACAGGTTCCACCCTTTCTGTAGTAAGTTTTGTGGGAATTATCATATTGGCAGGAATCGTGGTCAACAACGGTATTGTCCTTATCGACCACATGAATCAACTGCGCCTGGAAGGCATGGAAATGCGAAAAGCAATTTTGCAGGCCGGGCGCGACAGAATACGCCCTGTGCTCATCACAGCCATCACGACTTTAGGTGGAATGTTGCCTATGGCAATCAGCACTGGCCAGGGTTCGCAGATGAAATCCCCTATGGCACTTACCGTAATTGGCGGCTTGATCAGTGCGACTTTTTTCACATTGTTCGTAATTCCGGCAATCTACAGCTTAATTTCCAAAAAGGAAATGAGAATTGAAGAATAAAATTCCATAACAGGAATTCTACTGATTAGAATCGATAACGGATAAAATTAAGTTGAAGTTGTTTTTAAATTTTGCTGACGGAAAGCAGATACTTCAAGTAATGAGCAATTTTTTTCAGACATAAGGAGGAGCAATGGTCAGGAATATTTTTGTGATCTTGGTTATATTACTTTTTGGCTGCGGTTCAAATTCGGAAAATGAATATCATTATACTGAATCTCCGCAGATACAAGGCGAAACTTACTGGTGGAATGATGCTGTTTTTTACGAGATCTTTGTCCGCAGTTTTTACGACAGCGATGGTGACGGCATAGGAGATCTGCAGGGAATAATTGAGAAACTTGATTACCTGAACGACGGAGATCCTGCTACAGATGATGATCTGGGTATCACAGGTATCTGGCTGATGCCCATCTGTCCATCACCCAGTTACCATGGTTATGATGTGGTGGATTACAGATCCGTAAATGAAGATTACGGTACTGAAGCAGATTTTTTAGAACTTATGGAGCAGTGTCATTTACGAGGCATTAAAGTAATTGTGGATTATGTTATGAATCATTCTTCAGATCAACATCCCTGGTTCATAGCTTCCGCAGATGAAGAACCGGATTTCAGCGACTGGTATTTATGGCGCAATAACGACCCGGGATATACTCAGCCCTGGGGCGGAACAAATCATGTCTGGCATCCTCACAACAACGGCCAATACTATTATGGAGTTTTCTGGGGTGGAATGCCTGACTTAAATTACACAAATCAGCAGGTTAAAGATGAAATGTTCGACATTGCAGAATACTGGCTCAATGAAATGCAGGTAGATGGTTTCCGCTGTGATGCGGTTAAATATATGATCGAAGCTGACAGCCAGCTGGAAAATACTGCAGATACTTACCTGTTCTGGGAAGATTTTCATGATCATTATAAGTCTGTTGATAGTGAAGCGATGGCAGTTGGTGAAGCCTGGGATGCCACTGAAACAGTGCTTAATTATGTGGATGGAAAATTTGATTTCTGTTTTGAGTTCGATCTGGCATCAGCGATCATTTATAGTACAAACACATCTTCCCCTTCCCACCTGATCAACAAAATGGCTTACATTAAGGAAGCTTATCCCTACCATCAATACGGTACTTTTTTAACCAATCATGACATGAACAGAGTTTTCAATGAACTGGCTGGAAATATCGAAAAGAATAAACTGGCAGCCGCAGTTTACCTCACACTACCGGGAATTCCTTTCCTCTACTATGGTGAAGAAATTGCCATGAGCGGTGTAAAACCCGATCCCGATATCCGACGTCCAATGCAGTGGGATTCCGGACCTAACGCCGGATTTTCAGACGGAACTCCCTGGCACACAATTAATGATAATTACACGAACTTTAACGTGGAAGATCAGCAGAATGATGAAAACTCCCTGTGGAACTGCTACCAGAAACTTATTAAGGTCCGATCTGAACAGGATGCTCTCAGAAAAGGAACTTATCAGGCTGTGAGTTCATCTTCAGGAAATGTTTACAGCTTCCTTCGAGAATATGATGATGAAGGTGTGTTTGTGATCATTAATTTTTCAGCAAACAATCTTAATGATCTGGTAATAAATGCCGATTCAACCAACCTTTCTCCTGGAGAATATCTTATTACCGATCTTTTAGGACAATTAGAATTTACTGATAACTTAACTATCGGTAATGCCGGTGAAATACTTAACTGGAGCCCATTGAGTTCCCTTTCCGCCAGAGATACCTCTATTCTGAAACTTAGTAAAATTTAATGTTGTACACCACTTAATACAGAGTGTAAATTTTAAAAAATTATCAGGAGGTTCTATGACAATTATAGAAATCAGAAAAGGTGTATATCTGAATATAGACAATGTTTTCAAATTTGAACTCAGGGAAAATGAGAACGGTACCTTTTCTTTCAGATTTTACAGTTCTGCAGAAAGTTATGCCGACAGCAGGGAATTCGAAACTCTGGATCTATCCAGAGAATGGATTTCCATGAGAATCATCAGAGCTGCAGGAGCAGATGAAATTCTGGGCTTATAATTAATAAGATCAGAATTTCTTCAGAAAACCAATCTGCAGTGAAAGATCGGGAGCTCCATCATCCAGACCCAGGCCAAAAGCACCTCTTAGATGTCCGTCAGCCATTAGCTGATAATCTAGACCTGCTGATAATGAAGCATAATCGTGATCACTTTTAAAATGCAGCTCCGGAACCAGGGTGATTTTTTCGTTGAGAGTTTGAAGTAGTCCTGCTTTTATTGTTAAAAAGGAATCATATTCTTCGTCGCCTTGCAGATTGTAAGATTCATAAAAATCCAGTCCCATACTGGAGATCAGTTCAGTAGTTTCAGAAAAAGGATAGCACAGAGAACCCCAAAAACCAAAATTTAGATTCTGCTGCCCAACATCTTCACTTCCGATAGGAAGAGTTAAGTAGCCCCCACCGGTAATTGTTGTTACTTGATCATAAAAATTGTATTTTCCTGACAATCTGATATCGCTTAATCCCGATTGATCATCAAAAATTTTACTGTCATAATTATAATTCAGGAACCCAAATGCTGCCCCTAATTCCAGCTTTTCATTAAGAGGATATCCTCCCTGTAGCCAGAGTGTACTGATGTTAACGCCGTCATAACCATCAAATTTAAGATAAGCTTCCCCATACAAAGCTTCTTCTATTACAGCATCTTCCATAAAGCCTGCAATAGGTTTAACAGGGATCACGCCCTCACCGCTTAAACTTAAAATCATCAGACTCAATCCAATTAATAATAAAACTTCTTTTTTCATCCTTTCCTCCATTTTTTTTAGCTGTATTAGTGTATTATTATTTTCAATAACTAAATTACTTGTCAAACTTCTTAACAAGATTTTTTCTTGAAAAAGATAAAAATTTAACCGGAGGATCTATGAAAAAGTTCATATTATTCATTTTATTTTTAACCGTTTTATTTTCGTCTCTTATTTCCCTGGAGATCGGCAAAGTTACCTTGCCGGACGAAATGATTCTGGAAAATGATACTCTTCTTATTAATGGAGCAGGTTTAAGAAAAAAGCTTATCATAAAGGTTTATGCGGCAGGTCTTTATCTTCCCCAAAAAAAATCCAGCGCTACAGAAATACTGGAAGCGGATGAACCCATTGCCTTAAGAATGCATTTTATTTACAAAAATGTGGCTCCTGAAAAATTAATCGAGGCCTGGAACGAAGGTTTTGAGCTTTCAGGTATGAAAGAAGATCTGCAACCCAAGATTGATATCTTTAATTCTTATTTTACTGAAGCTGCGGAAAAAGAAGATATTTATGATATCATTTACGAGCCGGGAAAAGGAACAAGTGTATATATAAAGGGTGAGTTGAAAGGAATTATCGAAGGACTGGATTTCAGAAAAGCTGTTTTCAGTATCTGGCTGGGTGAAAATACCAGCTTGCAGAGTTTAAGGGATGACCTGCTGGGAAACTAAAATTATCCAGTACTGAATGCCCGATCAGCTTTGCTCTGATCGGGCATTTATTTTTACTGTAATAATTCTGAATAGACCGAATTTATTAAAAAACGATTAAATCCAGCCAAGCTTTTATGTTTGACACGAAAAGCAGATAATAAAAAATATTCTGAAATATGCTTAAGGACATTATATGGGAAATGGAATTATCTTTGGGAACCGAATCTTTGATATAGTTTTGCTGGTTTTGATCATCGCTCAGGCTTTAAAAGTTATAATCGGACTATTTACTGAGAAAAAAATAAATTTCCGCAGATTTCTTGATACAGGCAATATGCCAAGTTCCCATACAGCTTCTGTTGTCTCACTGGCAACAGCAGTAGGTATGGAAACGGGTATGCAATCACCTCTTTTTGCCGTTAGTGTCGTCTTTGCAGTTGTAGTTATGTACGATGCAACCGGAGTTAGAAGAGCTGCAGGCAAACAGGCTGCTTTATTGAATAAGATCGTGGACAATATCAAGAGAAAGGAAGGGCAGGCTTTACTGGAAGAAAATTTAAAAGAGCTTCTGGGTCATACACCTATGGAAGTTTTCTGGGGTGCTCTGCTTGGTTTCTTCGTGACCCTTATCTTATATTGATTAATTATTTATTTCATACTGATATCGTATCTTTTAACCGGCTCCTTTTGCTTGACATCAAAATCAATCCTCTAATTTTGAATTCATCGCTGAGTAATGATTCCTAAATCGTGATTATGACATGGATCATTGCCGATGGGTTTAATCGGAAACGATTAAGCCTCCCGTGTTTGGAAAGGCGAGATGAATTAAACCATTCATACTTGCCTTCAAAAAAAAATTGGAGGTACATGTGATTAAAAAAAATTTTCTTTTAATTACAATACTTGTTTTGTTCTCCCTGCTTATTTCCTGCAGTGAAAAAGACAGCACCGGTAACGATGGCAGCACAGCGGAGCCACCCGCACTGGCTCAAATTCCCGATCTGGTGTTTAGTATTCCGGATTCAACTGATCTGAACAATTTCATTGCAGAAGAAATTGAGTACAATTCTGAAATGGTAACAGCTTATTCACTGGTTCAATTTCTGAATTTTGATCGCGATAATGTTCCTGAGCTGGAATACGTTTATGAGCTGAAATCTGAAGACGGTTATTCACCCCGCGAAGGTGGGAATCCAGATTTGAGCTGGGATCAGTTCGAAACCGGCTACCTGCTTCCTACAGAGAAATACCGCACTTTCTTCCCAGCTGATGATATCCCTAATGCTTATAATGTTAAATACGCCCAGGATCTGAGACTCTATCGAAATGTGGTTGTTGTTGATGCTGCTGGTAATCACATTTCATTTCAGACAGGAGCTTTTGAACTCATTGATGTGCTTCATCAAGCAGGTGATGGTAGTTTCTACGAAGATCCCGGATTCCCGATGTCTGAATTCATCAGTAAATATATCACAGATTCTCCCGAACAGTATCAATATCACTTCACCGCTTCCGATGATTACGAAGAAATTTTCAGCTGGGAAGATATAGAAGCAGCTTTCTGGCTTCCTGAAAAGAACCGAGCTGTATTCTTAAATCCAGATGGAACTGAATTTAGCAACTGTTTTAAATATCTCATCAAGATCGAGCTGATCTAGCTGATGAAAATGCTGTCGCGATATTCATCTCAAGATCTGCTCTATATCGCTGTTTTAAGCGCAATGGGGTTTGCGATCAAACCGATCGTTACCCCACTTGTGCATTTGATCTCAGCCCCCTTGATGATACCGGGCGGTTCGTTGGCAGGTGGATTCTATATGATGTGGCTGGCACTGGCAGTTGCTATTGTTAATAAGCCCGGAGCAGCATTTCTGGTCGGTCTTGTGCAGGCAATTGTCATGATCTCACTGGGCTTTTTTGGCAGTCATGGAGCAGTATCTCTCATCAGTTACACTCTACCCGGAATTTCTGCTGAATTAGCAGCTTTTTTATTCAGGAAAAAGGACTCAGTGGAAGCACAGACTGCTATCTGCACTTCAGCAAATGTGACCGGAGCCTTTATAGTGACATTGTTAATTATGCGTTTGGCTTTTATCCCAATGATGATTTCTCTTATTGCAGCAGCAGTATCAGGTATTACCGGAGGAATTATTTCTTACTTACTACTAAAAAAATTAAAAAAATACAGAATTATTTAAGAGCAGGATTATGAAAAAGACAATTATTTTTATGCTGATTATCTGGAGTATTATGAATTTGATGTCTCTTACCATTGAACATGGTAATAACAGTTATGAACTTACCTGGCAGGAAGTTAAGAATTTTTCTCCGGTTGAATTGAAAACTGAGAGAGAAAAAGATGGAGAAATCAAGAAAGAGACCTGGCTCGGTTCACCTCTTAAGGCTATCCTGACACATTTTTCGATCACTGATTTTGTTAAGCTGCAGGTTGCAGCCACTGATAATTACATGGTCAGATTGGATTTTAACGAGATTACAGAGCGGGAACCTATTTTAGCCTACTCACTTAACGACGAACAACTGAACGAAGAAAATTTTCGGCTGATTGTTCCCGGAAAACGTGATATGTTCTGGATCAGAAATATTTCCCGGATAATTATAGAAACTGAAGAGGAAATGGATCATCCCGATATCATCTTCCTGGCAGAGAAGATCTTACAGAGAAAACCTTTAAGAACAAATCCTGAACCTTTTGAAGATGTCACCGGATACTATTTCAAAGATATTATCGAAGAAGTATTTCCCTTTTCGGAAGGAGAATATCTGCTGATAGCTCAAGATGGAATAAGGCACAAACTTGATTATGACAATTATTTAAAAAAGGCTTCACTGATAATGTCAGATGGAAATTTAGCCTTACAGAGTCCGCAAATGCCGGCAGGAATGTGGATTAAAGATATAACTTACATTCAGAAAGAAGAGACTGCAATAGTTTTTATCAATGAAATATCCGAGTGGAAAGATCTCCATAAGTTATTAGGCTGGAAAGAAAACTCTGAAAAGCTGGAAACCGAATTCAATATAATCCTACAGAGAAAAGCAGAAGAAACCCAGACGGAAAAACTGGAATGGTATTAAGAATTCTACGATTATTTTTTCTGCCTTTCCTCTTACTCTCCTGTTCTGTCGAGGAATTGAAATTCACCGGAAATCTGGCAGAACCTTTATTTTTAAGCGATTCTTCCAATCTGGAGAAATTTCTCAGCACCAGTGATATTCCTGCAGAAAGCGCTTTAATCTGCGGAAAGGACGGTACAGCAGTTTATGTTTTACGCAGATCTTTCTCAGAAATTGAATTGATACGGGAAAAGAGCTGTTGGAATTCTGTTGCGGTTGATCTGCCGGAAGTATGCAATATAAAAGACATTGCCAATATCAGCCTTTTTGTGAGAAACCCTGAACATCAGCTTTTTATTCTAAATAATACAGAGCAGCAGGAAATATTAACTCCTTTTGAAGCTGAACTTTCTCAATACGAATTTTTAGGAAAGAGCAAGAAAAATGGCCATACAGCCCGTAAATATTTGTTTGTTAATACTTTTTCCTGTGAAACAAACCAAGATTCGATTCTTGCCATCAAGCGTGACGGAACTGAGAAGTGGCTATTTCCTGGCAGTAATGGGATTTTGGAAAACATTAAGCTGAAAGATAATTATTTTTCACTGCATAACAAACCGTTAGTTACTATCTGGTCAAATGCACCAGATACTGATGTTTATGATTTATACAGATTTCTCAAAGAAAATTCTCAATATAAAACTCTCTGGATCTTCTTAGACAGCTATGGCTGGTTATTTCGGGAACACTTGCAATCTATAGGTCATCAAGGCTGGCTATCCCAGTTTGCCTTGCAACCTCTGCGGGTACCTTATCCGCCTGCAACCAGAAATAGTTACTGGGTAATAGGTTCAGGTTCTTCCTGGCAGGAAAGAAAAGAGCACGCTGAATACTTTGCCGATCTTTTAAAAGAACCAGAAAGAGGACTGATAATTGAAGCGGATCGCCAATTCTATCCTTCACCTCTACAACATATTTTGCATACTGATCTAAACAATAATGGTTCTATAGACGATGAAATATACGAAACGGCAAAAAATTATTTAACTCATGATCTGGATTTTCTGCTGGTTCATTTTCATTCTCTGGACGATGTGGGACATGCAACCGGAGCCTACAGCAGAGCAAGAATTGAAACCTTTGCCAGGTTGGAAAACTATATTGAAGAACTGACGAAAGCCTGGCAGGGAGAAGTCTATCTTTTTTCCGATCACGGTATGCATACGGAAAGTAATACAGGCAGGCATTACCTGGGAAATGATGAAGATATGCTGGGATTATGGGGGCAATTAAAATGAAACGTGTAATTATATGGCTGATCTTATTGATGCTTTTGCTGCTGGTAATCAGCCTGGTTTATCGCAAAAGTGCTGATGTAACTTACGATCTCATTCTTAAAATTGAAAATCGTGAATTCGAAATTGCTGATATCACTGCTTTTGAGTCAATCGAAATTACAACAAACAGGTCAGACACTTATACTGCTTACTCCCTGCGTGAGATCCTCTCTGCAAAAGAAATCCAGCCAAATAAATTTTCCAGAATAATCTTTCATTCTGCCGACGGAGGTTCATTGGCAGTAGATATTTCTGAACTTGATAACCTCTACCTGGTCCAGGAAATTCAGGCTGGAGAAAAATCTCTCAGGCTTATTATTCCAACCGATGATTTTAGTCAGCGCTGGTTAAAATATCTGATTGCAATTGAGTTTATATATGCTTGAAATAAATAATCTCAGCTTTCAATATAGTGAAGAGTCTTCGCGCTTATTCCAGGCGTTCAGTTTTAAAGCTAAGTGCGGTGAAACTGTACTGGTAAAAGGATCCAGCGGATCGGGTAAAACAACATTATTAAATCTGTTATGCGGAGTCATACCTAAAGTGATCCCCGGAAAATTATCGGGAAAAATTACAATCAATGACCATGACATAAAACGACAGAAATTATCTGAGCTTTCCCCCTATATCAGTTTACTGATGCAGGATCCTGAACTTCAGCTTTTTTTCCCTATCGTTGAGCAGGAAATTGCTTTCGGCCCGGAAAATTTTCAGGTAGAACCGGAAGAAATCCTCAGCAGAATTTCCACTGCCTTGAAACTTCTGGGAATAGAACATTTGCGTTACCGTGAAACTGTTAATTTATCTTTTGGCGAAAAAAAGCTGGTTGCTCTGGCAGCTCTTATTGCGCTCGATCCTCAAATTTTTCTCTTGGATGAACCCACCGCCGGTATATCTTCCCAACAGATAGAATACTTAAAAAATGTAATTAAAACTCTCTCCGAAAATGGGAAAATTTTCTTTATCGCTGAACATCAGGGAGAGCTGCTTGATCTTCCTCATCTGACTATTGATCTTGATGATTCTGGCGCGATATGATAAGTTTCAAGAATTTTTCTTTCAATTACAATAATAATATTCCCCTATTTAAAGATCTTGATTTAAAGATCAAGAAAGATCAGATCACCGTTCTTACCGGTTTTAACGGAAGCGGAAAAACAACTATCTGCCGCCTGATCATGGGTCTTTTAAAAAATTTCAGCGGCAGCCTGAAAATAAATGGAGTCGAACAGCTTAAATGTAATACTCTTGAACTGGCAGAGAAGATTACTTATATCAAACAGGAACCAACCGCTAATATCGTCGCATCATTTCCCAGTGAAGACCTTGATATCTGGCTGCATAAATTCCGGACTCAGTTTTCTGCTAATTCTGAAATTATTAACGATGCCTTATCATTTTTCAATCTGATTGATCAGAAAGACCAACCTGTCTGGGAGTTGAGCAGTGGTCAGCTTAAAAGGATCGGGTTAGCCGCACTTCTGTTGAATTTAAATAAATACTGGATACTGGATGAACCTACTTCCGGGCTGGACCCTGCATTGATTGGCAGATTGATTGAGTTGATTGAAAAAAAGAAAGAACAAAAAAATGGAATATTGTTAATCTCTCATCGCTTTGAAAAATTCCAAAATATTGCCGACAGAATTCTGGAAATAAAAGACAAAACCATAAGAGAAATAAAATGAAATTTATAATAATTTTATGCCTGTGCCTGATACCATATTTTTTAAATTCCCAGGTTCAGGATTCCACTTCTACTCCCAAAACCCGTCACTATTTTCTGGAAGGAATCAGGGTTATTGCTGAAAAGCCGCAGGAAGCCATTGGCTCAATTGATATTAAAGAATTCGATGCTCAGTTGCAAATACCTCATGTCACTATTTCCGAAACCCTGCAGGATGTTTCTGGACTCAGCCTGTCAACCGGTGGTAAAAGCGGTACTGATCTAAGTATTCGAGGTTTTGCCAATGACGAGATCAAATTTATGCTGGATGGGCGTCCGTTGGGAGGCGGTTATTTCGGCAATGTTGACCTGAACACGATACAGGTTTCTGATATAAAAGAAATCCGCATTATCAAAGGTCCTGTTTCATCCCTTTACGGATCGGACACTATGGGCGGAGTTGTGAATATTATAACCCGTTCAGCCGATAATGCTTCCTGGCTGAAAACTGGTTTTCTGGCGGAACGTAATAATACCAGTAAAATCTATCTCTCCTCATCCCGCGATTTTGGCCTCTGGGATTACTCTCTCTATGCTTCCCGTTATCATACGGACGGTTTCATGCTGTCTGCCGATTTCCAGCCTACAGTTTCCGAAAACGGACTGGTGCGGAATTTTACGAGCAGGAATCAATGGGACTTTCAAAGTAAAATTAATTTCTCCCTGTTAGACTTCCATTCTATCGGAATCCAGGCCGGCTATACTTTTATGGATAAAAAACAGATACCTTCCAGCATCTATGAAAACAGTAACCGTGAGTTTCTGGACTGGAAGCGCATGCAGTTATCGGGAATGGGATTTTTTCAGCTCAGCGATTTTCTGACAGCCGATTTAGGTGTATACTACGATCAGTATGATGATACTTATGTAGAATACAATCCCTCCACCGGAGAAATGTATTCCACCTGGCCTTCCTACCTGGAAAGCTGGATCCTGGGAGTAAAGAGCCAATTTGACTGGGAATTGACCGGAAACATAAAAACAATTTTAGGTCACCGTTATGAAAAACAGCTTTATAACCGGAAAGACAACGGAAATTATCAGGATTGGACATCCAATTATCTTTCACTTCATAATGGTTTTCTGCAAACTGAAATTTCCAGCAGGAATTTCAATTTCTCTTTTGGTTCCGGAATATCTTTCTTCCGCCAGAAAAGTAGGGATTCCTGGATCTGGCATCTGGAACCAGCTGTTGGAATGTACTGGAAAAAGGAATTCTCGGTTTCCCTGGCTTATTCTGCTAATACAAAATATCCCAATCTGCACGAACTTTTCAGCAGCAGCAGCGGTAATCCCGCTCTCACAGAAGAACGAGCCAGCAAAACAGAATTGAACCTGGAATTTCCTTTCACCTGGAATATAATCTACGGTTCCATTTCTCCGGTAATTTTTTATAATCAGATTACAGGTTTGATCGATAAGCAGAATGACCAGTATATTAACCTGAGCAATATTAATACCTACGGCTTTGAATTGGAAGGTAAGCTGCACTGGTTGTGGGAACACCGTATATCATACTCCTGCATTGAATATACCGATCCCGGTGACATTGGTCTTATGAATATACCACGCCATACTGTAACTTTGGGAGAAAAGATAGCTTTACCCTGGCAGATCAAAATGGAATACAAAGCCAGCTGGAAGGATATAAGACTTGTTCAGGAAGATAATTTCAGGACTACCCTGCCCTCTTACTGGCTGCATTCTGTTCATTGGAATAAATCCTGGAAAAATTATAAATTCAGGTTGGGAATTGAGAATATTTTTGATAAAAATTATCAGGACAAATACGGTTACCCGGGTGCTGGAATAAATTTTTTGCTCGGCCTGGAAGCGGAATTATTTTAAAATGAAACTGAATCTGAGAACAATTCTGATCCTGGTTATACTGACTACATCATTATCGGTAATTTATCAGGAGCTGTTAATGCAGAGCTGCCTCATCCTGTTCAGTTGCTTCCTGTATATACTGACCGGAGTGTCAACCACAACCATGAACCGAACTTTTCACCGGCTCAGGAAACTGGGACAGATCATTTTTACTGTCATGATCTTTCAGATCTTATTCCGTCAAGGGGGCGAGATTTACTGGCAGTACGGGATCATCAAAATCACTTCTGAGGGAGTAAGTTACGGTATAATCACCTCTTTAAGGTTCTTTCTGATCATTTTAGTAGCAGGGTTACTATTCGATTTTCCCTATTACGATTATCTGCTTAGTTTTAAAAGTTGGAAGCTTCCCTACGAGATCTCATTCCTGGTGGCATCAATAATTCACTTCATTCCTATCTTTGCCAGACAGTTCAATACCAGCCTGGAAGCACTCTCTCTGCGGGGTATCAGTTTTAGAAAACTACCTTTATTAAAAAGGATCCGCATGTTTACCACTCTAATTTTTCCGGTAGTAGCAAAAGCCATCGCCAACGTCAGATACCGAGCAATTTCTCTGGAATTAAGGGGTTTCCGGCTGTCTAAAGAAAGAACTTATCTTTACAGCTCAAAATTAAGTCTGCTCGATCTGGTCATTCAAACAACTGGTGGCATTTTATTTATTTTGATATTGTTATTTTACTAAAATCTGGAGGTAAAAGATGAAAGTATTCAGTGTTGCCGGCTATCATAGGACAGGTAAGACCACAACTGTAGTCAATTTAATCAAAGAATTGAAAAAAAGAGGATATAAAGTTGCCTCGATAAAAGATATTCATTCTGAAAAATTCACCATGGAAAAAGTCGGATCAAATTCCTGGAAACATTGGGAAGCAAGTAATAATGTGGTTTTTGCCCGAGGTTTGGAAGAAACTTATCAGATCTGGCATAAAAGGCTCAGTTTAAACGAAATGCTGGAACATATCTCCGCTGATTTTGTTGTGGTGGAAGGATCCAAGACAGCCGCTCTGCCCCGTATCTTTTGCGCTGAAAATGAAGATCAGTTGAAGGAACTCCTGGATGGAACTGCTTTTGCCATTTCAGGAAAGTTTTCCAATCATAATGTGGAGTATATAGGACTTCCTGTGCTTAACTCTTCTCGCGATATTGAGCAACTGACTGACCTGGTGGAAAAACACGTGTTCCCGGTTTTGCCTTTAGCAGATCCAGAATGCTGTTCAGCCTGCGGAACAGATTGTTTCGGAATGGTAAAAGCTATTCTGAAAGGTGAAAAAAAACGGAGTGATTGCAAAACTGACAGAGATCTGAATATTCAGCTTAAGGTTAATGGAAAAGTTGTAAATATAGTCCCCTTTGTGCAAAATATTATGCGTGATGTAATTCTGTCGTTGACAAGAAACTTAAAAGGGTGTGAAAAGGGCAGGATAGAAATCTCGGTTGATGATTAGTTAGATCTTACTTTTTTAAGATCTTTTG
>LKUH01000313.1 GCA_001412425.1 Candidatus Cloacimonas sp. SDB | reverse complement strand
AAAAGGATAATTTTTTCGGAAGTTGAAAATTTTCTGTTATATGATTTTCAAACAGAATCGGGTAACGTAGATGAAAACGTTTTTGCCTTTTCCAACCAGAATCTGGGCGAAAGATCACTGGTGATCTATAATAACAAATTCCAGAACACTTCAGGTAAAATTCATTGGGCTAATACCGTGATCAAAGAAAATGACAAACCCGTGTGGATAAGAAAATCTCTGGGTGATGCACTAAACATACCGCACCGCAATGACCATTACCTTATTTTCAGAGATCAGATCAAAGACCTGGATTATATCAGAAATTGTTCTGAAATTCATGACAGCGGATTATTTCAACAGCTTGACGCTTTTAAATATTGCGTATTACTCGATTTCAGGGAAGTTCAGGATAGTGAAGATAAAAAATATGCCAAACTGTCCGAATACCTCCAGGGTGGCGGTGTTCCAGATATCGAGATTTCTTTAAAGAAACTGTCATACCGCAATCTATACGATTCCTTCCACGCAGCCTGCGGTACTGAAATTCTTAAACAGATATTAGAGTTCTTTGCTAAACCAGAAGATCTGAAACTCTTCCTGCCCGAATTTAAATACCGACTTAAAAATTTTCTCAATGAGCTAACTTTGATCACTTTTAGAACCAATGACCAGGATATAATTGTCCGGAACATCTGCCTGGATATCAATAAATGGATTACTTTTTCTGAAAATCAAGAATTTAGTGCTTTCAGGAAGATTATTACTTTCTACTGGATTATATTTAAAAATATCTTCACCTCTCACAATAATGTTGATAAAATTTTATTCGAGCTGGTCAGTGAATATATGCTGGCTGATGAGATCTGCAGTGCTGTTAAGCCTTTTGGGCTGGAAATTGACCAGAATAATTTCATTTCACTGCTGATAGTGCTGACAACTGATAAAAGTATTTTTTCTGCCAAAACTATCAAAACTATTCTCACTCGAATCAAAACCCTGCTCAAAGATCAAAATGTTCAGAATTATATTGGCTGTAATAAATTTAATGACGTGATCTGGTTTAACCGCGAAAAATTGGAACAATTACTTGAAGTTCTTCTGGAAGTTGATCTTCTAAAACTTGCCTTTACCAGGAAACCTGATCCTGCTGAACTAAAAAAAGCTCTTAAATTGTGCGCAGTTTTGAAATCGAGACTGCACACTGCTCTTCAGGAATCTGAATACAAACTGGAGAAATTCTTAACTTCACTAACTTAAAATTTTTTTTCCAGCCAGCTCTGCATAAAATTTACCAGCTCTTGCCGATTGGGCGGATAACCATTGCGCACATAAAATCCGGAACTGCTCACACCCAGCAGTAAACATTCAACTGTAGACATACCACAGAGCCAGCCGTTGCAAAATCCGGCATTAAAATTATCACCGGCTCCTGTAGTTATATCTGGATTGGGAGTATAAGGTCCTGTTACCCATTCAGTAGTATCATGTGTGGCAACTGCTGCTCCGTCCAGCGGATGTATTACAACAGCAGATAGATCCAGCTCTCGTCTAATCGCAGCCGCCCTGGCTGTGATCAATTCTTCTTTTATCTCCAGCACCTCAGCAATTGTCGCTGATTCCCGTTTATTCAAACCTAAAATCACTCTCGTATTGGCTTCCAGAGCTGATACATTTTTCAGTACTTCAGCTATATCCTCCCGGGTTCTCTTCTGTGGATCAGCCAGATCAATAAAAATAACAGGAGCCACAGTCATCTTTTCCAGAATTCTATTGAAACCCGCCATAATGGATGTTAATCCCGGCAGCATTGTCCAATTGTTAATGGCAATTAAAGCAACACTGTACACAATTTCCTGCAGAACTTCTTCTGGAACCTTACTTAGTAATCGCTGCCAGTTAACATCTTCCAATGCTGTTAATTTGCCCAGCATTATTTTTCCGTCATTAAACTCCAGAGCATCGGTATGACCCGGATCTGCCAGCGTGTAAACCTCTTTCAAACCGGAAGTAAAATTATGGAAAAGCGGATGGATCTCGTGTGCTCCCAGGCAACCCATGTAGGTGACCTCATAATCCTGATATTTCAAAGCATTAGCCATTATGGGACCGTTTCCACCCAATTTGATCTCAGCAGGAACAAGTTCGATATTGGAGCTTAGCCCGGCAGCTTCAGCAATCCTTTCTGAAAATCCCGTAATTGTTCTGATTCTGGTGTAGTTATGCCTGTCCTGACGCTGATCAATCACATGAATTATCTCATCGATAAAACCGTCGAACCCAATAAGCAGTTTTCTTTTTTTCCAGCGTTCCGGAAATTCTTTAATCACATTTTCCAGTATATATTCCTGATTCATATAAACCCCAGATTTTTTATCTTCGAAAAATTAATAATCACCGCATTTTTAAACAAGAAAAATCTTTAACTTCTCAAATTTACTTTTATTTACATTGGACAAATTACTTGCCAGAATTCTCCACCTTAGCTTGTTTAACAAAAAAATTACAGGAGTCAATTGTGAATTTAACCAGATCAGGCGGCATTTTGCTGCACCTCACATCATTGCCGGGAGCAACTGGTATTGGAACACTGGGAAAAAATGCGCTCGAATTTATCGATTTTCTGGAACAGGCTCAACAGAAAATCTGGCAGATTCTGCCAACTGGACCAACCGGATACGGAGATTCACCTTATCAGACTTTTTCAGCCTTTGCCGGCAGCCCCCTGCTTATTGACCTTGATGAACTTTGCACGGAAGGACTTCTTGAAAAATCTCAAATTCCCGACCAGGTGGATCAGGAATCTACAAAAATTGATTTTGGCGAGCTGAATAATGCCAAATACCCCATTTTAAAACGCGCTTTCCAAAACTTCAGCCCCACTCCGGAATTTGCTGATTTCTGCCGCAAAGAAGCCTACTGGTTGGAAGATTACTCCCTCTTTATGGCTCTGAAAAATAAATTCCAGGGCGTATCCTGGCTGGATTGGGATAAAAAATTCAAGTTCAGAGATAAAGCTGCTCTCGAGCAATCAAGAAATGATCTGAAAACTGAGATCGAATTACAGAAATTTCTGCAGTTCACTTTTTTTAAACAATGGCAGAAAATAAAAGCTTACGCTGGGAAAAATAATATCTCCATAATGGGTGATATTCCCATTTTCGTTGCTATGGACAGCAGTGACGTATGGGCTCATAATGAAATATTCCAATTTGATGAAAACCTCAACCCGCTTGCCCTGGCAGGAGTACCTCCAGATTATTTCAGTGACACAGGACAACTTTGGGGTAATCCCCTGTATAATTGGGAATCTTTAAAAAATTCCGACTTTGACTGGTGGAAAAATAGATTTGCAGCTATACTTGATACGACCGATCTTGTCAGACTGGATCATTTCAGGGGTTTTGCCGGATACTGGTCAGTTCCCTTTGGTGCCGAAAATGCTGTGAAGGGCGAATGGAAAACTGCTCCTGGAAATGAACTGTTTACAGCTCTGAAAAATAGTTTTGGCGACCTTCCGGTTATTGCCGAAGATCTTGGCGTTATTACTGATGATGTGATTGAATTGAGAGATAAATTCGGTTTTCCCGGTATGAAAGTTCTGCAATTTGCTTTTGGATCAGGCCCAGATAATCCCTTTCTGCCTCATAATTTTTCCGAAAATTGTGTAGTTTATACCGGCACTCACGATAACGACACAACTCTCGGCTGGTATCAGAAACTTCCGGAAAATATTAAAAATGAAGTCCTGGACTATTTGGATTCACCTGAACCTGAGATAAACTGGAAAATGATCGAAGCTGCCTGGAAATCCAAAGCTGCCCTGGCAATAGCCCCCATGCAGGATTTTCTGGGACTGGACAGCTCTGCCAGAATGAATATGCCATCCAGTCTGGGCTCTAACTGGCAATGGCGTCTTATTAAAAAAGATCTTGATCTGAAGCTTGCCCGGAAAATCCGCGATCTAACCTGGAAATATGATAGATAAAAAAAATAGCTGAGGCATTTAAGACTCAGCTATTTTTGCTTTGTTTCTTTAAGATTTTAGACTAGTGATTTTTCTGTTTCAGGGTCAAAGAAATGGAAATAATTCTCCTTTACAGCCAGTTTTACAATATCACCTGGTTCCAGAGGTAAACGTGTTTCCATACGCACTATGAATCTAATATCTTTTATAGCACAGAAGATGATGATCTCATTTCCCATAGGTTCGATAACTTCTACTGTAGCAACTATATGTCCTTTTTCTGCATGGATCAGATTTTCCGGTCTGATCCCGAAGATCAGCTTCTTGCCGACATAATCTTTGGTCATTTCCTTCTGCTTTCCAGTCACGGGTATCTTCATGCCGGAAGCCTGGAAAAATATGCCATCATCATCGATCAA
Organism: Candidatus Cloacimonas sp. SDB; assembly: GCA_001412425.1. Lineage (GTDB taxonomy): Bacteria > Cloacimonadota > Cloacimonadia > Cloacimonadales > TCS61 > SDB. The sequence goes on along the minus strand of LKUH01000313.1, from coordinate 7,753 downwards.
TTCACCGGGAATGAAATTCATGGCAGGACTGCCGATGAAACCAGCTACGAACATATTTACCGGGTGATCGTAAAGATTCAGAGGTGTATCAACCTGCTGAATAAAGCCATCATGCAGCACACAGATACGATCCCCCATGGTCATGGCTTCCACCTGATCGTGTGTAACATAAATAATTGTTGTATCCAGGCGTTTATGTAATTTACTGATCTCAGCCCGCATCTGAACCCTCAACTTGGCATCAAGATTGGATAAGGGTTCGTCAAACAAAAATACTTTCGGATACCTTACAATTGCCCTGCCAACAGCAACTCGCTGTCTCTGGCCACCCGATAAGGCTTTGGGTTTTCTTTCCAGCAGATCACTCAATCCCAGAATCTCAGCCGCTTCATCCACCCTTTGTTTGATCTCATCTTTAGGAAACTTTCTCAATTTCAATCCGTAAGCCAGATTATCGTAAACGGTCATATGCGGGTAAAGAGCATAATTCTGGAAAACCATGGCAATATCTCTATCCTTAGGCTGAACATTATTAACTACTCTGTCGCCTATGTAAATCTTACCGGAAGTAATTTCTTCCAACCCGGCAATCATCCTGAGAGTGGTAGATTTTCCGCAACCGGAGGGACCTACAAGCACCATGAACTCTTTATCTTTGATTTCCAGATCGTTATCCTTTACAACATGAACATTACCCTCATAGACCTTATTTACTTTTTCCAATAATACTCTGGCCATTTATCTCCTCCAGCCTTAATTCATTTATTTAACAAAGTTACTTTCATACCTTCAGTTATTTCTAAATGGGAAGATCCAGCTTTAAGGGAAGCAATCGTAAGCTGAGCAAATACATCTTCGGCAATTACAACTATCTTATGATTAATAATCAATTGGGAGCCTACTTCAACACCATTTTCTGAACCCAGGTTAATAACAACCTTATCACTCGAAACCTGTTTAACTTCTCCAACTGCTTTGTTAGATATTAAACTTGAGGTGTAAGGATACACAGCCTGCAATTCTGCCAGCTTCTTATTCTCCTGATCGTAAGAATTTAAAACTCGTTTCTGATCACTGCCGGGAGGAACCAGCAGATCGATCACATTGGGGTCAAAATCTTTTAATATACTACTATGCCCACCCCCAAAATTGAATTGGGATGCGGTTGAGTTCACTTCTCTTATATAAATATTCTTGCGGATTGTCTGGGAGAAATCCTGGCTCATCACTAATACAGCAAATCCCCAATCCTCGTTGATCTCACCCAGATTGCGTTTGGCAACTCTTGCAGAAATTGTTTTTTCATCTTTGGAAAGTAAAGGACCCAGGACGGTTATATTGCGATATAATTCTGGTTGTAACCGTTCCAGTTCACCACTATACCTTTGCGGCATTGAAGCTATGATAACTGCTTTTTCCCAACCACTTTCCTCTTCTAATAATATATTTGTGCCGAAAACAGTTTCCGTAAATCCGGAATTTTTCATATGATCCTTATCAATATAAATATGGATCAATGGTAAAATAAAGTCATCAGGAAGGTCATAACTGAACTGAAATTCAGCATGTTTTACAGGATTGATCCTGGCGGCAAAAGTGAAATTGAAAATGTAGTTCTCTTCTTTTTCACTAAATTCGAACGAGATCAGGTCGAAGATCGGTTCATCGAACATCGGATTTTCAGGATAGATGACACTTCCGTTCCCGTAATCATCTCCCAATGGATCATCCAATTTGAACAGAACATCTGCATTTAATAAAACAGAAATTACTAATATAATACAACTTATTATAATATTTTTTTTCATTTCAAAAGAAACTGGATGGGTCCTGTTACAGACCCATCCAGATGAACTTCCTAGAATTTAACTTCCCAGGCGGCATGCAGTGTATGAGTTGTGTATTCGTATTTGTCTGCTCTGTCTGTTTCAGTTTCAGTTGAACCAATCACATGCTCACCTCTTAACCAGAAGTCTAATCCGCCAAAATTATAAACCCATTTATGCTGAATTACAATGTCATTGCAGGTAGTTTTACTGTCAGCATCCTCACCATACTCATCTACAACAGTCTGGTATCTGGGTTTCAATTCCAAATTAAGTGCAGGGCTAAGTTGTTTGGAAACTACCGGTTCGATAACCATAGCCATGGTGTTGATATCATCCATTTCATTATCTTCATCAACCCCGTCTGACCAGTTACCATATCTTACGTTAATTCCCAGTTTTACACCTGAAACCTGGGTCATAACACCCAGACCTCCAACCATACCGCTGAAGTCTCTGGGAGCCAGATACATGTCACCATCACCGTCATAAAGGTCATCTTCTTCATCAGTAGCACCACCGGTATTATTGGTAGCTGTGAGATAGTTGAACTGGCCCATAACAGTAGCTGCATCCAGGTCGAAATCGAAGTCAAACGTTCCACCCATGTAACCGACTGGAGATTCAACCATTCCTTCACCCAGTCTCAGGAAATCAATATCACGGAATTCATGACGAACACCGATCTGATCACCACCCCAGAGGAAGGTCTGTAGACCGAGTCTTGTACCGTAAACATTCCTGATACCATCAATACCACCATCGATCATCAGCAGGTCATGTTCCCTTCTGGAGCCCCAGTAAGAGATATAGTTTTCATCGATCATAAAGAACTGAGCCTTGGGGCTGAAACCATTATCAAATGGATCTGTTGAATTGAAAGTAAAGATGAAACTGGGTGATCCAACTGAAGTATATTTCGGGCTGGGCCACCAGTCTGCCCAGTCATCAACTATGTTATCACCATCTTCATCAGCGGAATCTTCATCATGCATCTGACCGGTATACATTACATTATAACCTAATCCCATTACATCTGAGAAATCATAGGTACCGCTAATTCCCAGTCCATAGGCAATATATCTGGCCATTGCAGCCATAGCTCCGTTAGAATCCTCAGCATCTGTGATACCATCCCAGTTAGGATTGTCCACATCTTCCGGATCGAATTCTGTATCCATGTACATTACACCATCAAGAGCGAAATAGAATTCATCTGTGAAGTAATTGTTCAGGTTAATTGCATAAGTAGCATCTTCAGCCAGGAATCCGCCTGTACCCCAGTTGTATCCCTGCCAATTTGCTTGCCACATTCTTATGAAGTTCCATTTCATCTCTCCAAAGTGACCCATCACATAAATACCTTTAGCATTGTCTCTGTCAATATAGCGTCTGTCTGCCATGAACCAGCGGCTGAAACGCAGTCCCATTGGTGTACCTAAGGTGATCTGATCGACCATTTCCCAGGGTGGCATAAAATCGATCTTGAAACCTCTCAATTTGAACCAGCCGGTTGTATCATCCCAATAGGTCATCCAGGCCGATGCATTAGCACTGTTGTCATTTGATGCTCCTGGATCATCTGAATCAAAGATAGTTTTGATTCTCAGATAAACCTTCACATACTGACTTACAGTAGCATTCATTTCGAACTGAGCTTCAGTTCTCACGAAATTTCCATATCTTTCACTGTCACGTCCTTCACCAGGACTGGTGTGAGGACCGTATCCTGCCATTGCATTTGTCCAACGAAACTGATTGTAAAGGTTTCCACCCCAATCAACTCGTACTTCTGCAAATACTGAACTTACGAACAGCAAGACTAAACCAATAATCATTAATTTTTTAGTCATATACTCCCTCCTAATTTGGTTTATTCAGGATAAACCAGTTTTATTGTCGTTAAAACATCATCTTCTGTTTCTTCCGGATCCATGCCGCTCTCCCAGTCATCCAGCATATCATACTGCAGCTGAGCTTCATCATCAGAACCATCAGCATTACCGGCAAACAGGTCCATTACATTCGGATCTCCAGCGCCATCGGCTCCATTTCCGAAGCGGTGCTGACCATTATACTCATTCACACGGCGCATTAGAACGCACCAATTTCCCGGAAAACCTGTCGCACTCAGCATTAAAATACCATAACCCCATTGGGTGATATCAACGTCTTCACCTATACCCAGGTCTTCTTTCTTCACTGTAGCTTTAATAGATTTTCCGATCGGTTTGATCTTGCTGGGCAGTACAATATCTTCTTTCATATGAGCTGCCTTCAACTCGATCTCACCATTGATCTTGGCCACGGTATGAGGATCAATAAAGATCACTTTTTCCCAGGCATTGGCCGGATCGATCAAAACCTGTGTTCCGGGAATAGTTTCTGTGCGTCCAGAACCTTCTACCTTATCAAAATCCAGATAGATCTGAAGTTGTTGAACATCCCAGAAATCACCCCAGTTAAAAGTAACCGGAGCATTAAAATTAATCCTGAAATCAATTTCGCTACCCTTATCTTCGATAGTTGCACTCAGTAGATCAAAGGAGCCGGCCACATATATGGGGTCTGTAGGATATGTATAATAACCCGGACCCTTGTCGTCTCCTTTCGGATCTTTAAACTCGATCTTGGTTCCTGCCATAAGTAAGTTGGAAATTAACATTATTACAACTACCAGGGCAAGAATTACTCTGCTACTTCTCATATAACCTCCTTTTACAATCTATCTATCCTTTAACACCACCTGCTGTTAAACCGGAAACAAGGAACTTCTGAAACATCATAAACATAACAACAACAGGTATTGCCACTAAAATCGAAGAGGCGGCAAAATTTCCCCATTCAGCCCCAAACTCACCTACCATATCACGTAAACCCACTGGTAAAGTGTACTTCATTTCATCATCTAAAAATGTAGCAGCCAGAATAAATTCGTTCCAGGCTGTCATAAAAGAAAATAATCCGGTTATTGCAATAGACGGTTTGCTTAATGGTATTATTATCTGCCAGAAGATCCTGCCTTTGGATGCTCCATCAATTGTAGCAGATTCCTCCAGAGAGATCGGGATCGTATCGAAATAACCTTTCAGCACCCAGATGGAAAAAGGCAGCGCTGTAGTTGAATAGATTATTACCAGCCCCCAGAGAGATCCGTACAAATGCAGTACTTTAGAAATCAAAATAAATTGAGGAATGATCATCAATACTCCCGGAAACATCTGAGTAATTAAAAGCGATAACATACCGGAACGTTGACCTGGAAATCTGAAGCGGGAAAAAGCATAGGCCGCAGTCGTCGCCAGAAACAAACTTGAGATTGTTGTAACAAATGAAACAATTACACTATTCCTCAGCCAGGTCAAAAATGGTTTCTCCGTAAAAACTATGACAAAGTTATCAAAGGAAAAATCGTCCGGAATCAAGCTCAATGAAGTACTTAAAAGAGATGTACCACCAAAAGCAACTTTAATGACCCACAGTACAGGATATATTGTGATTCCTGTTACAATTATCAGGATTGCATAGGTAAGAAAGATGGAAAATTTACTTCTTCTATTGATCATTCATACACTCCTTTAGTTGCACGTGTAACCCTGGAAGTAACGATTCCATAAGTAAGGAGTACTGCAAAAATTATTATACAATAAGCTGCTGCATAACCATATCTGTATTGTTCGAATGCTAACTTGTATGCATCCGTAATCAGAAGTTCCGTAGCTCCATCAGGTCCGCCCCCGGAAACAAGATAAATTACATTGAATTGATTAAAAGTCCAGATTGTACCCAGTATTACGGCTGGTACCATAGCCGGTCTTAATAATGGGAAAGTGACATTCCAGAAGGATTGCCATTTACTGGAGCCGTCAATTGCCGAAGCTTCATATAATTCTCTCGGAATACTCTGCAAGGCTCCCAGAGCTATGATCATCATGAAGGGAAAGCCCAGCCAGACATTGGTCGCCAGATTCGCCAGAAAAGCAGTGACAGGTGCTGTAAACCAGCTGATCGGTTCTATTCCCAGAAGCTCAAGGAAACCATTGACCGCACCGAATTGTTTATGGAACATACCTCGCCAGATAAGGGCTGTTATATAATTGGGAATTGCCCAGGGTAAAATCAGCAGAATTCTGAAAATCGTCCGACCCCTCAATCTTATGTCATTCAGTATTAAAGCCAGGGCAACACCAATTCCTACATGGAAAATCAGGTTCAAAACTGTCCAGAGTATTGTATGTGTGAGAGTGAAGTAAAAATTACTGTAATCTCTGAAACTTACTACTTTCAGTATATTGATAAAATTATTAAATCCGTAATTATCAAAATTACTGAAATATTCGATCAGGTCACCGCCGAAATTGGTTAGATTATAATCTGTAAATCCAATCAGGAATCCATAGACAAAAGGAAAAAAAACCAGAAGAAAAACACCGAACATGGCAGGCAATATATAGGCATAAGCAAGTCTGTGCTCGATAAAAGTATCAATAAATCTTTCCATCAGACCGGTAAGAACAAATAAGATCAGAAGAAATCCTAAAAAAGATAATGTAACTTTCCAGTTGCTAACTGATGTCTTGATGGGAAGTTCCATCTGTTCCACCGGGATTTCTACGAAATATCCATTTGCAACTAATTCTGTTTCCAGCTCCTTGAACTCTACTGCGAGATTAGTACTCCATTCCTCAATATTGTTCTGGAATTTCACTGTCATCAGATTAATGATCAGAATTATCGTGAAGAGAAATAAAAGTATTCCCGGAATAAAACTGAATCTGGGCAGTAAAGTATCGATAATTATAATAACCAAAGCCAGCACAGCCATAAAAATGAATAATATGGGAAAGGAGAAATCAACCGGAAGCAGGGTTTGATCATTTATCTCCAGATAAACCAGTCCGATTATTTCATTATCAATCTCAACAGGATAATAAATTGTATAGTAGCGCTCATCAGTTTCAGATTGCTGCCAGATGAAATATGGTGATTCTGATTCGCTTTCTCTGGCATTTCTGATCAATTCTCTTTGAGCATCAAAGATCTCCTTGTTGATCCTGGTACCTGAGATCGAACCATCTGTATGGGCAATAAATTCTCTGCCTTCCACCAAAGCTGCAACATTTATATCGGGAAACTTTTCTTTCAGTTCTAATATCATGAACTGAATATTATTTTCACTTTCAATAGATTCCGGTGTTTCTGATTTCACGTAAATCTCTATCTCGGAGATTACCTTGGAAGCATAATAGCCCAGATCACCCGTATACATAACCGATAATTTTGCTTTAGTCGATAAAAAAAGCCGATTCAGGATTAATGTAAATCCCAAAATTATTGCAATTATTGCTATTATGCGCCAGGATTTATGCCTTACCATTACACCTTCTTATTTAAAACCTGCTGCTTTCAGATTATTAATTATAGTCTCCTGAGCTTTATCCAGCTCAGCTTTAGGATCTTTCCCGTTTATTATTGCCTGGTTGGCAGTTGAAGCCGGTGACCAGACAAAGGTCATCTGGGGAATACTGGGCATGGGAAGAGAATAGCCGATCTGTTCCTTAAATTTGGGTAAATACTTGTCCTCGGCAATTTCCGGTCTATCGTAAACATGCTTATTTGCTACCGGTTGATTGCCCTCTGTCGCCATTATAAAGGCTGCTTCATCACTGATCAGAAATTCCATTACCTGGAAAGCTTTATCCTTATTCCGGCTTTGAGTAGACATCATAACACCTTCCGAACTCATAAAAGGCATCGCTCTCTGATTTACCTCGGAAATGATGGGAAGCAGTTCGATTTCATAGGGCACATCATCAGCGATCTCACCTCTGAACCAGGGACCGCTTATAACCATCGCTGCCTTTTCTTCATTGAAAAGCGTAGTTACCAGTACATTTGAGACTTCCGGAGGAATAATTTTTTCTTTC
>LKUH01000312.1 GCA_001412425.1 Candidatus Cloacimonas sp. SDB | reverse complement strand
TCCTCTGAGAAAAAATTCATTGCTTAAAATGGGATAATTTCCAGAATCCAGTTAAATTAGCTCAGGAGCGTGTTTATGATAGTGCTTCCCTTTATAAGTATTTGCATTTTACTGCTTACGGGTAAATTATTGAGAGCCAATGTTAAAATAATCCAGAAATTATACTTACCCTCTTCCGTGGTGGCCGGTTTGCTGGGGCTGCTAATTATTCAGATCTTAATAAGGAATGGTGGAGAAAATTTCATAGCAGCAGTCACTGCCGGCTGGTCAAAGCTTCCCGGGTTTTTGATAAATATCGTCTTTGCAGCATTATTCCTGGGTGTAACACTTCCCAAAGTGAAGGAAATATGGAAAATCGCCGGACCTCAGTTAGCTTACGGACAGATAATTGTCTGGGGGCAATATGTTGTGGGGTTGGGGCTGGTTCTGTTATTACTGGGAAAGATCTTCGCTCTGCCCGATCTATTTGGAGTGATAATTCCGGTGGGATTTGAAGGTGGTCACGGGACAGCGGGTGGATTAAAAGAAACCTTTGAATTTTTTGGCTGGGAAGCAGGTACGCATTTTGCCCTTGCTTCTGCCACGGTTGGGATAATTTCTGCTATTTTAATTGGCATGATCCTGATCAACTGGGCGATTCGCCAAGGGCACGTTACGCGGATAAAGTCTTTCAAACTGGCAGATATAGCAGAAGCCAGTGGTATTTATTCTGTTGAGAAGCGTCCGGTTCTGGGTTATCATACCATACGTCGTGAATCAGCTGAAACCTATGGTATTCATTTGGCGTTGCTGGGTGTGGCGATAGCACTGGGATTTGGTCTCAAACAGGTTCTGCTGCAGATCCAGCATCTTATTCCCTTTCTGGAGAAGAATGAGATTTTTCAGGGATTTCCGCTGTTTCCACTTTGCATGATTGGCGGGCTTATCCTGCAGGCAGCACTTTCCAGATGGAAGAAAATGGATATCATTGATACCGGTCTGATGCAGAGCTGGTCGGGTACTGCTCTCGATTTTCTGATCGTTGCGGCAATATCAACCATCAGGATTGATATGATCTCCGCGAGCATCATTCCCTTTGGCATAATCTGTGTTATGGGAATTCTCTGGAATTTATTCTGTATATTGGTTCTGGCTCCCAGGCTTTTACCCGATTCCTGGTTTGAAAGAGCTATTGCTGAACTGGGTCAATCCATGGGTGTCACAGCCACCGGGCTGCTTTTACTGCGTGCGGTTGATCCTAATAATGAAACAACTGCTCCCAGCGCCTTTGCCTACAAGCAGCTTCTGCATGAACCTTTTATGGGCGGTGGTTTATGGACTTCCAGTGCCATTCCGTTGATCATAGCTTTTGGAACGGGTTGGCCGGTTTTCTTTATCTCACTGGGTGCAATTATCATCTGGTTGATCGTCTGGTTCCTTTTTTTCAGGAAGCTTAAACTATCTTGAAAATATAGGTACTATAGCGGAAAATATTATCACTTATACTTAATTGCAGAAAATTATCTGAATTTTAAAGTATGGTCAATAATCTGCTTCATCATTTTTACAGTTTCAACCGGATATTTACCAACAGCTGTTTCAGCCGATAACATCACATATTGCGATCCGTCCAGCACGGCATTGGCAACATCAGATACTTCCGCTCTGGTAGGCCGGTAGTTATACCTCATCGATTCCAGCATTTGAGTTGCTGTAATGCTGATTTTCTTATCCCTTACACAATTATGAATTATCTGTTTTTGAATTAAAGGAACTTCATAGATGGGAATTGATACTCCCAGATCACCCCGCGCGATCATTATGCCTTCGGAATTAGCCATGATCTCTTCCAGCTTATCGATTCCGTCCCGGTTCTCGATCTTTGCGATCAAGTCTGTTCTATTATTGGAAATTTCTAAAAAATCTCTGATCTGTATAAGGTCAGATTTCTTCCTGACAAATGATTGGGCTATAAGGTCGACTTGCTGTTCAACTCCGAAATTCAGATCAGCTTTATCCTTTTCGGTCAATTCATCTATTTCAATCTCTAAATCTGGAATGTTCACCCCTTTATTACTGCTTATAGTACCGGGAATTATCACTTCAGCGGAGATTCTATCTTTCTGGGAGAATAGAACCTGCAGCAGAATATTCCCGTCATCGATAAAAATATTATTTCCAATATTAATGGATTTAAAATTTCCCCAAAAATCCAGAGGTATTTCCTTTTCCGATTGAAGTACACTCTCCTGAGCTTGAAAAAGTTCAATTATACTGCCTTTTTGCAAATTTATCACATTGGGAAATTTTCCCAGTCTTATTCTGAATCCTTCCAGATCCTGCAGAATTTTAACATTGTAACCGTAACGGGAGTTCACTTCTCTAATGTTGTTTAAATAGAGTTCATGTTGTGAATGACTGCCATGAGAAAAATTAAGGCGCGCCGTATCCATGCCGGCTGCAGCCATTTTCAAAAGTACCGGGACTGACTGACTTGCAGGACCGATAGTACAAATGATCTTAGACATAATTTCTTCCTTTTGAATTTGATGCAGTTAATTCCATTTTTTATTTACAGGCAAGTTCTTTAGTAAGAAATCTGAAACAAAATGCTATTTAAAAGCGCAATAAAATTTATAACTTTTTTAGAATACCAGGAGAATTTTCAGTTTTATTTACAATAGTGCCAAATGTCACCATACTTTT
>LKUH01000311.1 GCA_001412425.1 Candidatus Cloacimonas sp. SDB | reverse complement strand
GAGGATTTTTGTGCAAAGCTAAAGCTATTTGGAACCACCCGCAGAGCAGGTGGTTTTCGTTACACAATAAATTCGGAAAAGGTGAATTATACTACAATGACTTCAGCCCTTCGGCAACTCTTTCGCCATAGGATTTATCAGCTTTGCTGAAATGGACGATCATTTTTTTCTGAATTTCAACAGGAACCTTCTTCAGGCTTCCAACAATATTACTGATCAGCTGATCCTGTTGATCTTCTGACATAAGCCTGTAAAGATCACCTGGCTGAATATAGTCTTCATCAACGCCCCTCTTCTGCTCATAACGATCTGCAGATCCTGATATCTTCAACGGGGGCTCATTATAATCGGGATCCTCTACAGGACCATCAAAACTATTTGGCTCATAATTAGGTCCCGGTCCACCATTATCATCACATCTCATAAAACCATCCCGCTGGTAAGTGTTAGCAACATTTGCCGCTTTGGGAAGATTGACCGGTATTCTTTCATAGTTTACTCCCAAACGGTAACGGTGCGCATCAGTATAAGAAAATATTCTCGCCTGCAGCATTTTATCGGGTGAGAATGAAATTCCAGGCACAACATTAGAAGGTGAGAAAGCAGCCTGTTCAATCTCGGCAAAATAATTTATCGGATTCCTGTTTAATTCCAGAATTCCCACTTCGATCAAGGGATAATCTTTATGAGACCACACTTTGGTCAGATCAAATGGATTAAACTTATATTCATCCGCCTCTTTTTCCGGCATAATCTGAACCTTCAAGGTCCATCTGGGAAATTCTTTCCGTTCAATTGCTTCAAAAAGTTGACCAGTATGATAATCTGGATCTTCACCCGCAATTGTATCAGCTTCTTTCTGCCTGAAGCATTGAATACCCTGCTGAGTCTTAAAATGGAATTTTACCCAGAACCTCTCATTTTCAGCATTAATGAAACTGAAAGTGTGGCTGCCGTAACCATTCATATAGGGAATGCCCTTGGGAATACCACGATCGGAAAATAATATTGTTACCTGATGAAGAGATTCGGGAACCTGTGACCAAAAATCCCATTGCATCGTGTCAGAACGCCTGTTTGTCTGCGGATCACGTTTCTGAGAATGAATGAAATCGGGAAATTTTATCGCATCGCGGATAAAAAACACCGGAGTATTATTTCCTACCAGGTCCCAGTTTCCCTCTTCCGTATAGAATTTTAAAGCAAATCCTCTTACATCCCTCACAGTATCAGCAGAACCCTTTTCTCCGGCAACAGTCGAAAAACGCCCGATCATTTCAGTTTGCTTACCAACTTTTGAAAATATTCTGGTTTTAGTGTATTTTGTTATATCGTTAGTTACGGTAAATGTTCCATGTGCTCCGGCTGCTTTAGCATGAACAACTCTTTCCGGTATTCTTTCCCGGTTGAAATGAGCCAGTTTCTCCAACAGGTAATGATCCTGCAACAAAGTAGGTCCACGCTTTCCCGCAGTTAAAGAAGTCTGATTGTCCGGAACGGGAATACCAGCTGCGGTAGTAAGTGTTTTTCTAATTTTTTTCTTCATTTTCTCCTCCCATTTTTTTTATATAATATTTTAATCTTCTTCAGTTGTAATATTAAATCTGGGTTTTTTAATTGCATCAGAATTTGAGGAATTATCCCTGTAGGTCTTTATGCTCAGAATATGAATTGTAACACCTGCGGCAATAATCAGCAGCAATAATTTTAATCCAGCCAGTGCTACACTCATCATTATAGAAAATAAAATAGTAAGCCATAGTAAAATGAGCACCAGACCTTTCTGTTTAACTGGAATCCCTCTGCCTTCGCGATAATTTCTGATATAAGCTCCAAACCAGCGATTTGTGATAAGCCAGGTATAAAAACGTTTTGAACTTCGGGAAAAACAGGCTGCCGCCAGTAAAAAAAACGGAGTAGTCGGTAATATGGGAAGTATTATGCCAAGAATACCCAGAGAAACAAAAATAAGCCCGCTGAGGATTAAACTTATTCTAATAAAATTTTTCATCATCATTTAATAAATTACAATATTACCCGCTGTCAAGTCTATTAGTTCCATATTTTATAAAAAAAATGCCACCCTATCAGGATGGCATCATTTATGGTACCAGAGGCCGGACTTGAACCGGCACGGACAAAAAGCCCGAGGGATTTTAAGTCCCTTGTGTCTACCAATTCCACCACTCCGGCAAACACTTTTTGGAGGCGACACCCGGATTCGAACCGGGGATAAGGATTTTGCAGACCCTTGCCTTACCACTTGGCGATGTCGCCATTATAAAATGGAGCGGGAAACGGGACTCGAACCCGCGACATCAACCTTGGCAAGGTTGCGCTCTACCACTGAGCTATTCCCGCTGCAATTTAAAGCGCAAAATCTTTTAAAACACTCTATGTTGTCAAACTATTTTTTCTGCTGTTTTAAAGCAAAATAAAACTCATATTTTTACGCTGATGATGTCTGAACATCTTCTTTAAATTCAATGCAAGAATGAAATTACGATTAAATTAATCGAAGGCCATATCGGTCTTCCAGACTTTCCAGATATTTCCTACCAGTCCCGGTTCTGGTTTCAGGGTCATTTTACCCGGTTTCCAGCCGGAAGGAGTTGCCTGAGAACCTTTGGACTCACGTACCAGTTGAAATGCCTGGATCTGGCGCAATGTTTCTCCAATGTTCCTGCCGACAGGTGGAGTTAATACTTCAAACCCCTGAATGATCCCATCCGGATCAATTAAAAATCTTCCTCTGGTTTCAACTCCTGCATCTTCATCGTACACACCATAGATCTTTCCGACTTTGCCACCAGTGTCAGAAAGCATAGCATAAGGAACCCCACCTTCTACCATTTTCGATAATTCATTATCATTCCACATCTTATGTACATAAATACTGTCTATGCTCATTGATAAAACTTCTACGCCCAGCTTTTGAAATTCCCCGTATTTTTCAGCAACTGCTGAAATTTCAGTAGCTCAGACGAAGGTAAAATCACCGGGATAGAAACATAGAACAACCCATTTACCCAAATGATCTGATAATTTTTCGTTAATAAACTTTCCCTGCTTATATCCTGGCGCGGTGAAATCAGGTGCTTTTTTGCCAACTTGAATCATTTTAGTCTCCTCCTTTTTCTGTTCAGCTTCTTTTTGGGGTTCTTCTTCAACTTTTTCACCCACAGGACCCCCCGTAGGTCTGGCACATCCTGCTTTAACTTCTTCAGCCATACACTCTCCTTTTCGTCTTTTGTAACTTGATCATTTATAAAATATCGTGGATAAATAACCCACAACATGGTTATTATTGTGACTGATCTCTCCTGAATGAGTATAATTCAAATTGGCAATTTTTCCGTAATTAGCCAGTTCAGACAAATACATAAGAGTTAAAATCGCTCCGAACCCACATGCTTCAGAGTTTCCTGTTTTAATGTTTTCCAGCAAAGCTTCTATATCTCCATTACTTATGCTTTCAGCAATTTTAGCATCCATTTTACCGGCAGTATCAGCATTATGGTAATGTGAAAGATCGCTGCTGGCTATAAACACTACTTTCTCCAATTTCTGCTTAAAATGTGTAAAAAGATTTTCTGCGAGATATTTGCTGTTTTCACTGCTTTGATTTCCAATTAGAATTGGTATTATCCTGGCATCAGGTTTGATTACTTGAAGAAAAGGAATCTGCATCTCCAGTGAATTTTCGCTGTTAAAAGCCTGTGAAATAAACCGGAATTTCTTGTCCTGCAGAAGCTGTTCTGTCTCCACAATATCTACTTCTGCTAAACCTAAGGGAGTCCTGTAGGCTTCAAAATCACCAATCGAATACTCAAAACCTACATATCTATGACATGGAGCAATAATTACGGCAAGCTCAAAATCTTTTAATCTAAGTGCCTTGAATCCATAAGCTGCACATTGTCCCGAATAAATATAACCTGCATGAGGTGAAATAATGCCAAGTGGATTCTCATATGCTTTTTCCAGTTTCACTTCCTTTAAAAAATTATTGATCTGATCTCTTAAAAAAATTGGATTTGAAGAATAAAAAGAACCTGCCACAACTGGATCCATTATCATAATTCACCTCCAAATATTTTCCTGAATCGCTATGTAATAAATTAAATATTTTAATAATCTTTGTCAAATAGTTCAAAAAGTTTGACAGATTTAAGGAGTGCAGATGTTGATTCAAAAAAACAGGCAGGATGATTATGAAAAAAATTGCTATAACCAGTGGTGATCCGGCAGGAATAGGACCTGAAATAGTTGCAAAAGCCTGCCGGTTTTATCATTTCCAGTCGAACCTAATCTATATCATTTATGGAAAACTGATCCCTTTTAAAGATGGAAATACTATTAAAGTTATTAAAAATGCTGATGAAGCACAAGATACAAAATTGTTATATTGGCTTAAAATCGATAATGAAGAAATAAAACCTGGACAACCCGGGAAAAATTCAGGTAAAATTGCTTTACAAATTTTACAAAAATGTGCTGAAGATCTGAATAATAAAAAAATCCATGCCGTTGTAACCTGTCCTGTTTCCAAACATGAGATACGAAAATCTGCACCCGATTTTATCGGTCATACAGAATTTTTTGCCCGCAGCTCTAATTCGGCTAATGTAATAATGTCTTTCTGGGGACCCTTTTTTAATCTGGCACTTTTAACCACCCATTTACCAGTTTGTGAAGTGAGTGAAGTGATTACCAGAACCAATCTGATTAGAAAACTGAAATTGATTTACAAGAGTGCGGAGAAATTATTAAAAAATCCGGAGATTGCCATGCTGGCATTAAATCCTCATGCAGGCGAAAAGGGAGCTTTTGGCAGTGAAGATGAACTGATTGCTTCCGTTCTGCAGGAACTGGAAAAAACGAATATTCACATCGCTGGTCCCTTCCCGTCAGATACTTTCTTTTCATCGAGGGCAACCGAATATGATCTGGTCATTTCCGCCTATCACGATCAGGGACTGATCCCTTTTAAAATGATTTCCAGCGAAAATGGCGTCAATGTCACCCTGGGTCTTCCCTATGTCAGAACGTCAGTAGATCACGGAACTGCTTTTGATATTGCTGGTCTTAACATTGCCTCGGAACAAAGTCTGATAAAAGCTATTGAAATGGCTGAAAAACTGATACTTCCCAAAGTAGAGATCCAGGCTGGGACTTACAGCCTTTTTGCCAAATACTACGATCAATATATGGGTCATGTGGAATACGAAAACTGGGCAAAATTCCTGCTTCAGCAATACAATAAAAAGAACAGGAAGAATCCCAGAAATATTCTCGAACTTGCCTGTGGGACAGCTAATATTTCGTCTCTCCTGGTAAAGAGCAAACTGAAAGTGGACGCTTCCGATATTTCTCCGGAAATGCTGAAAATTGCAGCGCAAAAACCATTTGCCCCTAAACTATACTGCAAAGATATGTTAAGTCCTATCAAAAAAGAGAGTTATGATCTGGTAATTTTACTTTTCGACAGTATAAATTATCTGACCAAAAAAGCTCAGATCAGCAGGTTGTTTTCTAATGTTGCTCAAGGTCTAAGAGATCACGGTTTATTCATTTTTGATATCTCCACTATTAATAACTGTAAGGAGAATTTTGACGGATTTATCAATCTGGAAGATAATAAATCCCAGTATCTGATCCATCAAAGTGAACTGAATTACGATGACATGATCCAGACCACCTATCTTACTTTTTTTGAAATGAATGGTTTTCTGTATAAGAGAGGTGACGAGATCCATAAGCAGAAGATTTATAAGACAAAAGAGATCGTTGCTTCCATAAAAAAATCACCATTGAAACTGAAGGGAATTTTCGCAATTGATAATACTGAAAATCTGATTAATCAGGATACAGATTATCTGGATCGTGATATTCCCCGTCTTTTCTTTGTTTTGGAAAAAGATGCTGTTCAATAATCAACTCAGGGATTTCGGGACTTACAAGAGAATTGCCGGTATCGATGAAGCAGGCAGAGGTCCTCTGGCTGGTCCGGTTGTGGTTGCAGGCGTTATACTTGATGTTAAGGATGATTTTCCAGGACTGAATGATTCCAAAAAAATAACTCCATCTTTGCGGGAAGAGCTTTTTGAGATTATTATGGCAAGATGTCTTGATTGGAAAATCGAAATTGTTTCAGAAAAAATAATTGATCGTATTAATATTCTTCAGGCTTCCTTACTGGGTATGAAACTGGTAGCAGAAAAATTCAAACCGGAACCCGATATCTGTTTGATAGATGGAAATTTTCTGCCAAAAAATCTTGAATTACCCTCCCGCGCCATTATTAGAGGTGATGCAAAATACGCCGCTATTGCGGCAGCATCAATTCTGGCAAAAGTTACCAGGGACCGGATCATGCTGGAAATGGACCGTAAGTATCCGCAGTATAATTTTGCCAGCAACAAGGGTTATCCTACACAGGAACACCTTGCGGCCATCAGGAAATTCGGGATTATCGAGCATCACCGCAGATCCTTCAATCCTGTCCGTCAACTGGAATTTGACTTTTAATCAGTACTGAATTCCTTAAATTCCACTTTTTTGGAAGGATGTTTTAAAGCTCGGTCATCCGCAAATATTTTTGGAATTGTTTCTTTTTCTATAACATCATTTTTTGTTGATCTGAAAGTAAAGAACACAGTATTGTCGAGACTAATATAATTATCCAGAAAATCGTTATATGCTCCCCATTCATCAACAACTCTGATATCCCACCAGCCAGGCTCAACAGTCCAGTAAGCACTTACTTCCGGTTCCAGAATTGAACCTAATAGATTTTCTCCCCAGTAGGGATCTTCTGCAGGAGCAATGTAAACTTCCACAATATCGGACAGGGAATTATTTATCAGTTTAGCTGCTCCGGCATCGGCATTAATTTCATAATCCTGAGTATTAAAAGGATAAATAGTCAGTTCAATATTTTGAGAAAAAACATGATAACCGGAATAAAACAGGTTAATCTGAATAGTAGAATTCAAATCACCGAAAGATATACCATCCTGCTCACCGGAAAAAAGATAATTCAATTCTCCGGAATCAACAGTATACCAGGCATCAGAATTTGTTTCGTTACTTACAATCAGTATCGAATTACTCAGACCTATGGTATAATAACTGGTAAAACCAACAGTTAGTTGAATAATCGTGTTCTCTTCATAACCTTCTTCAGTACGATATCGAAGTATTACCTGACCGTTATTGAGCACAAATACTGCATCGTTTGCTTCCCAGGTTTGGCTGTAGGATTCATAAGGCAAGACCGTATGTTCGGGATAAGCTCCTATACTGCCGTCTTCAACAGTTAAATAGATCAATTCCTCTGTTAAGTTCTCTACTATCAAAGCAGCTTCATTCACATTTGTACTGCCCGGATTCGTCAATCTGCAGCTTACGAATACAATGGTTATAATTCCCAAAATTATTAATTTTATTTTCATCTTTAACCTTCCATGTAAAAAATATATTCTTT
>LKUH01000310.1 GCA_001412425.1 Candidatus Cloacimonas sp. SDB | reverse complement strand
GCTTGAAAAAATCACAGGCTTTTCCATTTGGAATAAAATAAGAATTCCCAATTCTATATTCTTCCCTCTCTATGGCAGCTATCAGTTTTTTTGTCTTACGCTTTTTGAAACATTTATATTCTTTCTCATCATCTTTGATCCCGTTCTGCCCAAAATAAATTACTTGTCCATTGGCGTCAAACCCTGTCAGAACAGCTCTTTTGAAAAGTCTGTACTCTTCGATTAAACTACATATTACAGTAAAGCATGTATCTATTGAAAAGATCCTTTTCAGATTATCATTTAATTTGTTTTTATAACCTAACCAGCTCTCTTCCAGCTTACGCTCAGTTATATTATAAATTGCCACCAGATCAGCAGGTTCATTTTTCCAGATAATTTTGTGTCCATTAACCCTGACATCAAGTTTTGATCCGTTCTTTAAAATAATTTTAAAATCATAAGAATAGGGTAATGGTGACTCGTTTAACCTATTCTTCAGATATTTAGCTAATTCAGTTAACCTTTCGGGTTCTCCCAGACCTTTCATACCTAAAGCAAGAAGTTCATTTCTGCTATAACCGGTCAATTCAAGGGCTGCATCATTGGCATATAAATGGTTTCCATTTTTATCTGAAATAATTATGGGTTGATAAAAATTATCTAGATAAGATTTCCAATCGATTTCCAGTTTATCAGTTTTTCTATCTATTGTTTGTTGTTTTTTTTGATTTTTCATTAACTTTACTTATCCAGCAATTGAAACTATTTAGTCAATAACTTTATAACCATAGTTGGATTTAAGTTTTTTCCTCAGAATCAAAGCAGATTCCCATCAAAAGGAGCAAAACTTGACATATTATCCGGGTCAGAAAAATATGCTTTGTGTGCTAGGTGGGGAGATAGCGGTGCCCTGTAACTCGCAATCCGCTACAGCGAGGCTGAATTCCTGCAGGAGAATGCTGATTTTCCTTCAGAGACTGAAAAGTGGTGTTGAGAGTCAAGCCCGACGCAATTGTAAACTGCGAACCGTGTCAGATCCGGAAGGAAGCAGCACTAAGCGGATTCTACGATGTGCCGCCGGTAAACTTGATTTGAGCTAACTATTAGTTTTCTGCTGGGAATAGGTATCGAATGCAGGTGCACACTTTACTGAAAATTTGAAATTTGCGCGGGAGCAATCTTCTT
This sequence comes from Candidatus Cloacimonas sp. SDB, assembly GCA_001412425.1. GTDB lineage: Bacteria > Cloacimonadota > Cloacimonadia > Cloacimonadales > TCS61 > SDB. The sequence continues at coordinate 1,400 of LKUH01000310.1, read as the reverse complement.
AAAAAAAATTACAAAAAATGTTGAGATTGGTTTTCAGCAAAATGAACAGGTGGTAAAATGTCCGAAAAATATAATATTCCACGCGGAACTTTCGATATCCTTCCGGAAAATAGTTATAAATGGCAGTATGTATTTCGAATTTTTAGAGAATTAGCTGCTGCATATAATTATCGAGAAATAATTACGCCTATCTTCGAAAACAGCAACCTTTTTGAAAGAGCCGTAGGCGACAGCACAGATATCGTCGAAAAAGAGATGTATAAATTCCAGGATAAAAAAGGAAGAGAATTAGCACTCAGACCCGAAGGTACTGCTCCGGTAGTAAGGTCATATATCAATAATAATCTGCAGAATCGGGAAAACAGCTCTAAACTCTATTACCTGGGTCCAATGTTCCGCTATGATAAACCGCAAAAAGGCAGATTCAGACAATTTTACCAGTATGGTGTCGAAAATTTTGGCAGTAAAGACCCCTTTATTGATGCAGAAGTAATTGCCTTAGGCTATAATTTCCTGAAAAAACTCGGATTGCAGAATTTTGTCCTGGAGATCAACAGTATCGGCTGCAGTGAATGCTCTAAAGATTATGATGCAGCTTTAGTAGAATATTTCACCAAATATACCGGGGACCTTTGCAATGACTGTAAAAATAGATTAAAGACCAAACCGAAACGAATCCTGGACTGTAAGATTAAAAGATGTAAAGAAATAGCTGAAAATGCTCCTTCCCAGCTGGATTATCTGGATGAATCTTGCCGGACAGATTTTGAACAGGTGCAGGATTATCTTGTTAAAATGAATATCCCGTTTCTGGTTAATCCAAAAATTGTAAGGGGACTGGATTACTATACAAAAACCGCTTTTGAATACCTTAACAATAATCTTGGAGCTCAAAACGCTCTCGGCGGAGGAGGCAGATACGATAATCTGGTTGAACAAATGGGTGGAAATCCAACTCCCGGAATTGGTTTTGCCGGTGGTTTCGAAAGGCTCATTCTCTCCATGGAAACTGAAGGTCTTGATTTCGGAGGAAGCGTTAAACCTTTCATCTATTTTATCACTCTGGGAGAAAAGGCTGAATTATATGCAATTTCCCTTCTAGAAGATCTTCGTAATTCTGGTTTATCTTTGGAATTTGATGCTGATAAGAAATCCCTGAAAGCCCAGATGAAAGCTGCTGATAGAAGTAAGGCTGAATTTGCCCTGATTTTAGGTGACGATGAACTGGAAAATAATGAAATAACACTAAAAAATATGACCACTGGTAAACAACAGAAAATTGCCCTGGATACCACGAAAGAATATCTGCTCAATCTAAAGAAAAAGAGCAGTTGAAATTTTTCTTGACGTAAAAAGCTGGCACTCTAAAAAGGTGTTTGCTAAAAAATGAAATTAATTTA
>LKUH01000309.1 GCA_001412425.1 Candidatus Cloacimonas sp. SDB | reverse complement strand
AAGACCAAATTACCCAAAAAGTTGCCGCTAATGGTTCGCGGCTGCCACGCTCTTCTTGTGTTTCTTTCACTTCGAGAGTGGAGCTGCTTGTTAGTGGCTATCATTAAAGACCAAAACTGTTATACTCTCGAATATCGGTAAGATCCTTTAATAGTCGAATTAAGATAGATACCATGCGAATCAGCATTCATGATTCCTTCAAATACATGCTCAGGTACATCAAAGTATTGATATACCGAACCATTTAAAAATTCAATTTCTAATGTTTGACTTTCAGAATCGTAGCCAATTGATGCTATATTGGATGAGTCAACTGCAGTTCTATTCATTTTTTTCTCCTTTTTCATCTTCTTTTATTCTACTTATTCTTGGATTCTGAGCACGCCAAGCTTCGATTAATTCTTTATAATTGGGATTGTTTTCCATTTTAATTCCCCAACCACCAGGATGCATAGATTTATCAGCAAATGTTTCATCATAAATAATTGGATCTTGACTATCAGGTCTTTTATTCTCTGGAGGTGGTGTAATCAAAGTACGCATGGGTAATTTAACTGATTCGCCTAAAATAATCGCTTCTCCAGTTCTTAATATTGGTAACATATTAGTTAAACCTTCAAGGTTATCAGATAAAGCTCCAGTAATATGACCCCTATCAGTTGAATTTGTTAAGCGCATCGCAATAAATGTGCCGCATTGAGATAGAATGGTAGTATTAACTTCTGAGGGTCGTTGACTGACAATCATTGCACCAATCCCATATTTTCTACCTTCCTTGACAATTCTTTGCACAATCTTTGAAGCCATACTTGTTGATTCATTGTTTAAATACAAATGAGCTTCTTCCATTACCAACAATAATGGTCTATACCTTCCACCCTGAGATAAATTTCTGCTCCAGAATAGTGCTTCATATACTAGTCTAAAAAGTACACCAATTATTGTTTGAAGGATATCAGATGGAACACCAGATAAATCAAATATTGTAATATTATGATCATTTCCAATCCATTCTTTTAGTAATTTATCTAAATCCATTTCTATTTTACCATCTTCTGCGGGAAGCCATTTATTCGGTTTGAAGATAAAATTATATCTTGGTATCCTTAATTTTGCGCCTAAAAGTAATAATTGCTTTCCAAAATTTTGAGAATTAGGTAAAAAGTTAATTTTCTCAGGATCACCTTTCTCATTTTTTACATTTTTAAAAATAGGTGGGATACCTAAATAAGGATCACCCTCAATTTTATCACCTTTATCATCAAGCTCATAAGCTAAATTTTCTAATGGCTTTCCTGAACCTTTATAATATGTACCAAATGTTTCTTTAAATAACTCATACCATAACTTATGAATGCTAAAAGGAACCGGTGAATCAATATTTAATGTATCTTTTGAAATGCCTTCTAATGGATATTTCATTAAAGAGTCTGTTTTAGCTTTCTGGATTCTCTCCATCATAATGTTTCGTTCTTTATCGCTATTAAAATCACCAAAACTTACTTCACACAATTCATTGAAATTTAAAGCCCAGAAAGGAATAGATAGTTCCTTTTCATTCAATTTTATAGATTTACTAGCATTGATTTTATAAATATTTGATTTATCCTTAAGAGCGCTTCCATATTCACCATGTATATCAATTATAATTATTCTAGATGAAGGATATTTCTTTTTATCTGTTAGTGCATTAATTATGCTTGCTACTGTTGTAGATTTACCTGAGCCAGTAGTTCCAACAATAGCTGAATGCCTTGTTATCAATTTATTAATATCTAATAAAGCTGGAATTGATTCAGCATTTGCGATATTTCCGATTTTAACGAAGAATGGTTTATTTGGTTGTCCATAAATTCTCCCTAGCTCATTTTCTGATACTAAATGGACTTCATCTCCAATTGTTGGGTATTGAGTTATTCCTCTTTGAAAATTACCATTTCTTTGTCCTTCCCCAATTAATTGAATTGTCATCCACCTATTACTAAAAGGCTGGATTTTATCAATACGATCTGGTATAGAATTTGCACCAACTTGAGTAATGATACCAAATAAATCTATGAATCCAATTGGTATTCTAACAAAACTACCAATTTGACCTATTCTATATCCTTGACCATTGATATAAATAAATTCTGAAACATTTTCAGAAATTAGTGAGAATCTGACTGCTGTACCTGTTACATCTTGAATGTTTCCTAGAAAAGTTTCTTTGTTATTCATCGTTCTCATTTCCTATTAATGAAACTAAAAAATCAGTAAATAGTGAGAAGTCTTCGATTTTGACCAATGTTTGGTCAGGTACTGCACCAGCACTATTTTGTTTTGTCTCAATAAAGGTTAGTAATCCAGATTCTTCTACATTTTCTCCCTTTTCCCATTTTCCTTCAATTGTTCCGATTACTGCTCTATCTTTTGACCAAATATTGAGATTGTGTTGTTTGTTTGCATGTTTATATGCTTTGGGGTATCTTTCTATAAAATTGTTATCACCATTTTTGAATTTATGCTTACCATTCATTAGTGCTAAAACCATCGCTGTAGGATTTGATTTTAGCGAATTAATAATTGTATTATTTAAATGATCATCATTAAATGAATAACCAGAAATTATTAAAATTGAAGATTTCTTTTTAATAAAATGGCTTAGTTGATCTATTAGGGCGAGATATGGCATTTTTCTACTCTGGTCATATTTTAAATGTGAAGGATAAATTAAATGTGAATCATTATTTTTATCTATATTTGTGCGGTAAACATATGTTTGATCATCTCTTGTCTCTTGATACCAATTAATTGATCCATGAACTTTCCATAATCTTGTCCAATGTTTTGGTATCAAATTATCTTCAATTGCTCTTAAATCAAAAAAGGATTTAAGTGTTCCAACAAATCCATCAAAATATGGTACTTCAATATCTTCTAAAGCTTGCTCCATTAGCACATCATAATTTGTTGTAAATATTTCAATTGGTATTTCTCGATCAATCGAACTTATCCATTTTACTAGTTTATGATATGGTGTTTTATGGTTAGGTAATTTAACATCCATCTTATCAACGATTAACTTGCAGACTTCCTTTTCTAAATCTATTAAATCCTTATTTGATAAGCCTCTTACTTCTCCACCTTTTGAAACTTGTTCTAATCCTCTAATAAAACTTAAAATATCTTCAATGTTTTCATTATTTTTTCCTGCTTTAATAAGTTCTTCAATCAATAAGTTGTACTTTTCATTTTCTGATAAAGACTCTTGTATATATTCTGTTAGTTTCTTTACATCAGGAATTAATGGCCATTTGTCTTTATTCATTTCTACTGATAAAGGACATCCTGCTGCAATAAAAAATCCAA
>LKUH01000308.1 GCA_001412425.1 Candidatus Cloacimonas sp. SDB | reverse complement strand
ATCCTCTTGTATAGAAAGCAAAATTCTGAAAAAAACAGAGGGCATAACTTCCTACGGATTCATTCCCAAAAATTCTGCTGAAACTGTCCTTATTGCCAACATAAAAATAGCACTACGGCTTTTCGAAGCAAAAATTGTCGAACAGGAAAAAGTAAAAACCTCGCGGTTGAACGAATCCCAATCCCGTGCCTTGCTCGAAGCCATTCCGGATCTCATGTTCAGAATGGATAAAAACGGAGTTTATCTTGATTACAAGGCTTCAATTGAAGATCTGATCTATCAGAAAGAATCCCTCATCGGGAAAAAAATTCGAGATATAGCTCCGGAAGATTTTGCCAGCCGGGTTGAAGATAAAATCAAACTTACACTTCAAAAAGGTACGATTCAGGAATTTGATTATCATGTTCCTATTCCAGGTAAGGGTGTCCGCTATTATAACGCAAGAATGGTCCCGGCAACACCGAATGAAATTATTGCCATTGTCCGAGATATCACTGAACGTAAACAAACAGAAGAAACCAACCTGCTATCGTTGTCACTACTTAACGCAACTCTGGAATCAACTGCTGACGGTATTCTGGTGATTGATTCTGATGGTAAAGTTATAAGCTTTAACCAGAAGTTTCTTCATCTCTGGCATATACCTCAAACGATTGCCCAAACCAAAGAAGATAAGGTTTTACTGTCTTATATTCTTGATCAGCTTAGAGACCCTGAAGCATTTCTGGAAAAGGTCGAATGGTTGTATGCTCAACCTGAAAACAGTAGTGAAGATTTAATTGAATTTAAAGATGGGCGGATCTTTGAACGTTACTCACAACCGCAGAAATTAGGAAATAAAATAGTTGGCAGAGTCTGGAGTTTTCGCGATATTACTGAAAAAATTAATGCAAGGATCAAACAGGAAACTCTATATAAGATATCAAAAGCACTAAGTGAAACAACTACTATAACCGATCTCTGCAATAAAATAAGAGAACACCTGAGTGAAATAATTGATACAACAAATTTTTATGTGGCACTTTATGATGAAATCAGCGATGTAATTTCACTTCCCTATAATGTGGATAAAAAAGACGATTATGAAACATTTCCTGCAGGTAAAACCCTCACAAAATATGTAATTGAAACTGCTGAACCTCTACTGGCAACAAATGATATTTTAGATAAGTTAACCGAAGAAGGATTAGTTGAAGAGATCGGATCCCCTTCCGAAAGCTGGCTGGGAGTTCCTCTGAAAATTAAAAACAAAGTAATTGGTGTAATTGCCCTGCAAAGTTATGATAATCCGGACCTTTATTCTGAAGAAGATATCAAACTACTCAACTTTGTCTCCGAAGAGATCGCTGTCGCCATTAAACATAAACAGTCGGAAGAAGCCTTGGAAGAAAGTGAGAAAAAATTCCGATCTTTGATCAATCAGGCAGCAGAAATGTTATTTTTGCACGATTTGCAGGGAAATATCATTGATGTTAACCAGGCAACACTCGAGAATACCGGATACAGTAGAAAAGAACTTAAGCAGATGAATGTTAGGGATATCGATCCGGTTACACAAGAACGTGATGATCTGAATAAATTCTGGATGACACTGAAGCCGGAAAGCCCAGCAGTCACTTTTGATGCAAAACATCAGAGAAAAAATGGTGAAATCTATCCGGCAGAGATAACCATATCTAAGATTATTCTATCGGATGGTAATTATATTTTAGCCTTAGCACATAATATAACCGAACGAAAAAAAGCTGAGGAAGAAATTAAAACTTTACTGAAAGAAAAAGAGCTTCTGCTCAAAGAAACTCATCACCGCATCAAAAATAATATGGGAATTATTAAAAGCCTTCTCAGTTTACAAGCTTCTGCGCAAAACAATCTTGAAACTGCTAGAATTCTCAGAGATGCTTGCAGCAGAGTTCAAAGCATGGTTGTTCTCTACGATAAACTTTATCGATCAGAAGTATATCACGAATTGAACCTCAAAGAATTTCTTCCCCCGCTCATTGATGAAATTATCAGCCTTTTCCACACTAACCTGAATATAAAAGTAAACTCACAAATAGATAATATTGTCCTGAATTCAAAATTGTGTTCCTCAGTAGGCATAATTTTAAACGAGTTTGTCACCAACTCCATGAAACACGCTTTTAAAGAAAAGAATTCAGGTTCAATCTGCCTGAAAGCTCAGAAATTAGATTCACTGCTGAAAATAACTTATTCCGATGACGGGGTGGGGCTTCCCGAATCTATCAACCTGGAAAACTCAACCGGATTTGGCATGCAGCTCATTAAAATGCTGGCTAAACAGATAAACGCTTCCATAAAAATTTTTAACGATCACGGCGCTAAATATATTCTTGAAATAAAGACTTAAATTTATCTCATCAATTACTGAAACTTCTAACCGATCTTGTAACTATTTTGAAAAAAATAATCCAACCTCAAATTTCTAAAAAGGTTTATTGACAAATCCTGCTGTGATTTACTTAAAAAAAATATGAAAATTTATTATCTCATCTTCATTTCAATATTGCTGGCAGGAAGCTTATGCGCCCAGGATAATTACTCCGTGGGAAAAATTGAATTCACGGGTAATAAAGCAATTTCTGCTTCCCAATTAAAAAAAAACCTGAACCTGAAATCAAAAAATCTGATTCAGAAAATTGCCTTCTGGACAAAGAGTCAGGATTTTAATGAATTCTATCTCGAAGATAACGTTCAGCAGATAATTTCATTATACCAGAGAGCAGGTTTCCTGAAAGTTGATGTGAAAGCTTACAAAGATATAAACAGGAAAAAAGAGAAAATTAATCTGCTCTATGAAATCAAGGAAAACGAACCCGTACTGATCAACGATATTAAGTTGAAAATCGATGCGAAAGATCAGGAGCGGATAGACTCAGTAAAACAATTATTAGAAACCGGTAGAACAGACTGGATTTTACAGGAAAACAGCATATTCCGCGATTTGAATATCCTGGCACTGAATAAATATTTTCATGAGCTATTACTGAATAACGGCTACCCTTCACCCGAAATAAAACAGGAAATCCTGCTTACTGAAGCAGAGAATAAAGCTGATGTAATTTACAATATTTCTGCAGGCACCTTCTGTAGTTTCGGAGCTGTAAATATAATTGGGAATGAAAGAACACCATCTCATGTGATCTCCAGACAAATCTCTTTCAACGGAGAACAGTTTTCCCAAACTCAGCTGCAGGAAACTCAAAGACGCATCCAGCAGCTGGGAATATTCCAGTTTGTTACTATGAAAAGTATGCTGGACGAAATAGAAAATAACACTATTCCCATTGAAATTATGGTAAAAGAACTACCGGAATGGTCTGTTAAATTCGGAATCGGGTACGGACTGGAAGATCGCCTCCGCACTTCTTTGGATCTTCTGAAATTGAATTTTCTGGGAGGTGCACGCCGAGCTAATCTCTATCTGAAACATTCTTTTCTGGAACCCTATAATGTCAGTTTAAAAATTACTCAACCCGCCTTTCTGGGACCCTACGGTTCTCTTGCCTTTAAACCTTATTTAAAAAAAGAACATGAGTCAGCTTATGATCTGGAAACTTTCGGAACCAGCTTGACCTTTCAAAATATAATAAATCCCCGGCTGAATGGTTTCATCAGTTATAGATTCGAACGCAGTTTTATCGATCTTTCAGATGAAACGGAAACTGACATATTAAATGAGTTTTACAATAAATCTGCCCTGTCACAGGGATTATCCTTCAATAATTCCAGTCCTGTCTTCTATCCGGAAACAGGTTTTTCCGCTTCCTACGTTGTAACATTATCCGGATTAAAGCTTAATAGCAAATACCACTATCTGCAGGGTTTGGTCGATTTGAGAAAATATCAGCGTATTCTGGCGGAATTAGTTCTGGCTGGAAAGATAAAAATAGGCAGCATGAAACCGATCTGGGGTGATACTATCACTCCGCTGGAAGAACGATATTACGCAGGAGGAAGTCTCTCCCTGCGAGGCTGGGGAAGAAACGATGTTAGCCCAAAAAATGAAAATAATAAGTCCATAGGCGGAAATAGCTATCTGGAATTATCACTTGAAGCCCGACAAAAAATATTCAAAATACTTTATCTGGTGCTTTTTCTGGACGCTGGAAATGTGTGGATGGATTTTGACCGGCACAATCTGAACGATCTTAAATACTCCCCTGGAATCGGATTGAGACTGAGAACACCTATCGGACCAATTAGACTTGATGCTGCCCAGCCTGTCTGGGACAGTAAAAAAAGTATTCAGCTTCACCTGAGCATAGGACAGGCTTTCTGATGAAAAAATATAGAATTATATTTACCCCGATCATTGTTATAGGCTGTATTATTCTGCTTCTTCTCCTGTTCACGCAAACCAGGATTTTTAAGGATATTGCCCGCAACATTATGATATCTAAAGTGAATGAATTGCTAACAGAGGCAGATTTTAAACTGGAAAAAATCAGCGGAAATTTATTTCAGACGATTTCTCTGGAAAATGTCGAAATAACAACTGACGATAATACTATCCTTTCCATAGCAAAAATTGAAGTAAAATACCAGATTTTTTCTTTGTTAAGCAGGAAAATCGAGATCAATCAATTTGATGTCGTAAACACGATATTAAACTTGGAAGAAACCGCAGCAGGTAAGTGGAATGTAACAGATATTATACCACAAAAGGATACCGCTGATGCTGAAGATCTGACCCCAAAACCCTTTGACTGGCAAATCGAATTGCAGAATTTTAGTGTTGAGAATTTTAATGTTTTTATCAGCTTACTGGAAAAGAACGAGTTGGTCCCGGCCAAAATTGAGAATTTGAACTTCCAATTACAAGCTTCCTACCGTAAAGAAAACATTCTGGCTAATATTACTGACCTGAATTTTAAATCTCTGGATCCCGATTTTACCTTGAAAAATCTTACCTGGTTGAATAAATTACAGGACAATCAACTTAATTCCAGCCTGGAATTGCTGACAGAACAGAATCAGCTGAAAGTAGAAGCAGCTTATGATCTTGAGTCTGCCCGGCTCTTTTCTCTAAATCTGGAAATGCAACCGCTTTATCTGAAAGAATTTGAATTTCTGTTCACAGATTTTCCTCTGCAGGAATATCCCCTCATCTTCATTACAGCCGATCTCAAGAAAGATCATCTGGATTCAAGGATTGATCTTGTTTTAAGAGATCAGTTCCTTTCAATTGAAACTTCGCTGGATTCAATTTATGATTCTCTCCAATACCAGGCCGGGATTACTATGGAAAAGATCAATATAGCTGAATGGCTTCGTAATTGTGACCTGAAATCCCATCTGAATCTGCAAATTGAAATAGCTGGTTCCGGAATTAATCCTGCTGAGTTGGCAGGATCAATTAAATTAAAATCTCAAAATTCCTCTATCAGGAATGCAAAGATAAGCAAACTGGATCTGTTCGCAGAAAAATTAGAGGATACGGCAAATATTAACCTGCATTTGAAAACTGAAACCGGTAACCTGCTGCTGAACGGAAAGTTTAAAAACCTCTTTGACACACCCGTCTTTGATCTTGATGGCAGCATTGAGCAGCTTAATTTGTACAACATAACGGGAAATGATGATTTTACTTCGAATCTGAATTTTTCCTGGGAAATTACCGGTAGCGGCTCAGATCTGGAAAATCTGAAAGCAAAATTCCAGCTTGATCTGCACCCTTCTCAATTTCAGGATTATTCCATCAATTCACTTCAAACCGATATTGAGCTTGATGAACTGGAATATAAAATCAACCGTTTTACAGGTGACCTGGCAGGATTGCTGTTCGCTATTTCGGGAAACGGAAATATCAAAGGTCAACATGATCTGAACTATAATTTCAGCCTGACAGATTTTGCTGTGTTAAAAAACTATCTTCATGTGAATAATTTCTCCGGTAATTTGAAGGTTGATGGTACCATAACAGGAGATGCTGCCGATCTTAGTAATAGAACGAATCTGGAATTATCTGACCTGATCTATGACGATATCTCATTGGATTCATTAAAAATTAATGCTGTAATTGGAAAAAGCGCTGCTGATTTTAATTTCCAAAGTTATCTGAATGCTTTGAATCTGCGAGCAGGAGAAATCAAGGTTGATAATTTTAATCTAACCAGCAAAGGTAATCTGCACGAGTTTGATAATCAACTGGAAATAACAGCTGATTCCATCAGAATCACTTCCCGGAACACCGTTCTACTGGGCGATAATATTACCGTGAAGCTGAAAGAACTCAGATTATCTCACGGTGATCTTATTCTGGCTACCTCAAATGATTCTACCTTAATTTTATTAGCAGACGGCAAATACAGCATCAGTAATTTTGATCTGGAAAATGATACTGGTTCCATCAGCCTGGATGGTTATTATGCTACCGATAATTCTGCCGATTTTAAGCTGAATATCTCAGAATTCGATCTGGCTCAATTGAACAGATTTAAAATGATCCAACCTGAAATTGAAGGAATACTCTCTTTTGACTCTGATATCGCAGGAAATTTAGAAAATCCGAATGTGACTGTAGCATTTTCCATCCGCCAACCTCAATTCAACAATCTACCGCTGCAGAATATTTCCGGGAATCTGAATATTTCAGCAAATCGACTGTTCAGTGAATTCCAGATTATCAGAAATGAACTTGAAAAAATTTCCGGCTCTGCCGAACTGCCAGTCGATCTCACCTCTGCAGATAATATTTTTCCCGTGGATGAACCTCTCGAGATCAATCTTGAAATCAATGATCTGGAACTGCAATTTGTGGAAGAATTCGCTTCTCAATTCCAAAATATTAACGGAATTGCCAATCTCAATTTCCAGGTTAGAAATACTCTGAGGAATCCTGAATTTTCCGGTAATCTGGCCATTGAGCAGGGTAGTATGGAATTTCCTCTCTATGGACTGAAATATTCCGAAATAAATTTGAATTCTTATCTAAGTAATGATTTGTTAGTCATCGATGATATTTTTATTAAAGGTGGCAAAGGTTACCTTAAAATCAATGGAAATATGAATTTAGCTGATTTCCTGAATCGCAAAGATACCGATCTGGATATAAAGATAAAAGCCAGGAATTTTCTGGCTGCAGATAAGAGAGATCTGGAACTTTTAACCGATCTGGATTTATTCCTGCAGGGAACGAGCGACAAGCCTGTTTTTGGCGGAGAAGTTAAAATCACCAGAGCAAAGATTGATCTGGATCAATTTAAAGCCAATAACACCAGAGTTAAAAGCTTTGACGAACCCTTACTGGTTCAAGCTTCAAAAGCACAGTCCGATGACAGCCTTTTCATAAAAGAAGACCTGCTGCAAAGGAACACTGACTTTATTAAACCTCTTACAGGAAAATTGAAAATTTTCCTGCCCAGAAATACCTGGATCAAAAATAAAGATATGAATATCGAGATCTCCGGAGATCTGGAAATTGTTAAATCCGGCACTTACTTTGAAATTTTCGGTCACATCTCACCCGTCCGCGGTAATTATAATCTATACGGCAGAAAATTTAATCTGGTTGACGGTGTTATCAGTTTCAACGGCGGACAGCAGATCAATCCTTTTCTTGATCTGACTGTTGAGAATATTTTCCGAGACGCTCTCAGGAATAAAAGAATATTAAAGATCCACTTAGAAGGATATGCTTTGAATCCCGAAATAAAATTTTTCCTGGATAATGAAATGATAAATGAAGCCGATGCTGTTTCCTACCTGCTGTTTGGAAAAAGTAATAATGAGATCGGGCAAAATGAAAAATCTCAGGTTTCTCAATACGGACAGGCAGATTTTGCCAGAAATATTCTGACCAGAGAATTAGGCAGTAGAATAGCCGATCAGATCGCACAAAAACTGAATCTGAATGTTATTGAGTTTTCTGGGGGTGATAATTTTAAACAGGGCTCTATTCTGGTTGGAAAATATATTACTAACGATCTATATCTGAGTTATCAGAAAGAATTTTCCTTCGACCAATCTAAAGAAATTGTTCCTGATAAAGTTTCTCTGGAATACGAGATCAGTAAATATTTTTCTCTGCAGGCTTCCCGTGGTGACGAAAAATCAACCGGGATCGATCTGTTCTGGAAATTTAAAAGATATTAATATTAACAGGAGACGATGATGGAACCTAAAACAGCTCAATCGAATCAGCAGGATAGGAAACTGAAATTAGTTATCGGAGAGAAAAAGATTACGATGGTGCCTTTTGTCCATAACGCCTTAAGAGATATGATAATTGCGTTTACGAAAAATTTAAGCGGACATGAGGGTGGAAAAATAACTATTGAAATAGAATGATGCTGATTTTGATTGCTGAGATAATTCTATTTCACCTTTCTACCCGAGTTCAAAAGAAGTTACGCCAAATATACCATTAAGATCGATCTTCGGCTTATCTTCTGTATACATCCTGGCTGTTTCAAATACAGGTTTCATTCGATATTTCATCACCATTTTCTTTGCAGCTTCATTTACTTCAGGAATATCAAGGTAGAATTTATCTCCTGCCGCTAAATTTGAGACCAATTTCTGCATAATTGAATCAGCGATGGCAGCTGAATTTGCAAAAAGCGGACCTATTTTAGAACCGATTCTGCATTTTCGGATAACACCATAACCTTCAATCTCCCCGGCTTTGAAATAAACAGCTGTATCACCACCATTCTGATTCAGCCATTTCTGCAGGAATCGGTTTCTTCCCGCCGGGAAATACTGTCTGTCATACCCTTCCAATAAAGAAAAAGGAATCTGCGAAGCAGAATCAATATCCGGATGGGAATAACTGGTTCTTTCCGCTAATCCTTCGTAACGGATATTCCTGTACGCCAGCTTGAAACCGGATTTCCTGTAATTATCCTGCTGAGCGATCACCCCGTCCAGTCCAATGTTGCAGCTTTTCAGATACTCAAGCCCTTTCTGCCAGATCTTGAAGCCGTATCCCCGACCGCGATATTCAGGTTTAACAATATAAAATCCCAGAAATCCGAAATCATTATCATACTTTACAGCGGAAATAGTTGAGATCGGTTCTCCAGCCAATGATCCGATAAAAAAACCATCAGGATCAGCTGCAGAGAAACTTTCAGCATCCTGCCAGCCGGGATTCCATCCTTCCTGCGCCGCCCACTCTATCGCCAGATCAACGTCTGATCGCTTCATCTTCCCTATTCTGTATTCACTATCCTGCACAATTCCTATCCTTGTCTAATTTCAGAAATTATCCTACCGCCTGATCAATCCCAGTCCAGTAACCTTCTGTCACCTTTCAGACTCCTGATTTTCGTAACATCCTGGCTCACCTCCAGGGTGCCGATATATTTTCCAGCATCATCTCGGACTGCAAAGTATCTGATCATAATGAATCTACCTTTCATATTTATATGAAATAAGGCTTCATCTCTGCTCCCGTCCTTAAAAGCGGTCAGTATCTTCTCCACAATATGAACACTTTCCGGTGGGTGACAATTCTGTACTTTACGTCCGATAATAGCAGGTGATCGCGGAAAAAATCTGTCTTTGGGATTGGAAAAATATGCAACTTCATCTTTTTCATCGATAAATGTTATGTCGACCGGTAAGGTGTTAAATATTTTTTCCAGCTGCTCTGAATTTAATTTTCCCGTGGTAGAGGAAAATATTTTTCCTGAAATGCCATCTCTACTGGATTTTTCAGCAGGATTGGAAATTTTGGAAGCATTGGGCAAATCCGGATTTATATAGGAAAAACCTATAACATGGCTCTGAGCAGCGATTTCCCGCCAGTCAGTTTTTGTAAGTGTTTCCATGGCAACCGGGAAAATTACCAGCTCTTCTTTCAGTATCATTCCATACATAAGAAAGAAAAGCTCTCCAATAATGCTGTAAAATTCTTTATCCAGTTTGGCAGACTTACTGATATGTGAATCAAGCTTCTTTAATTTCAGCCTGATATCATCATGGAGCGACCACATCACCGATAAAGGCCGGCAGTTTTCCCAGGTTTTTTCCAGAAAAGGAAAAAGTATATTTTCCTTGCGCAGATAATGACGATCCATCACAAATAATGCCTTAATGCTTTTTTTCAAGCTGACAATATCCTGAATCCGTAAATTCTGTTTTATTCTGCCTAAAAGCTTTTCCAGCTCCCTATTTTCCTGCCTAAAATAATCAAGCGGATGCCCTGATTCAGGTTTTTCCCATTGATAATTTCTGAGTTGATCGTACAATACGTTCATAACTTTTTCAATCTTTGCTTTAATAACAGAAGGATTGATTCCCATTTTAAGCTGCTTCTCTTCCATCGCTATCATATCATGTGGTGTTATGAACTTCAGAGTATCCCCGTATTTTAAAAGCAGCTCATTGCCATCTTCCCCATTAATAATACCCTGGGAGAAACGAAAAAGATCTTCCACCCTTTTCTTGCTATTAGTAATATATTCCGACATATTCTCTCCCTTCAAAATTAATTATCCAAAGCAGATATCAGAGTAAGTATCTATCAATCTGCAATAATTTTGATTACTCAGACTGCTATTATTCTTTATTCAGCAAACTTTAAGTTTGAAAGTCAATATAATTCTGGATTGGTTCCATAATCACTAACGGAAACTCCAGTCACAGTATTTTCTAAACAAACTGATTGATCGGATCAGTAAATTCTTGACTTAACTGCTTAGCAAGCGCAAATTGTGTAATTGTTTTTATTATTAATCTTTTAACTTCATAAAACAGATATGGAGGGCTTGTGTTAAAGGGAAAAGGACGATTTACCAAACATATCGGTCTGCCGCCTGGTTCAATAATTTATATGGGTCAGAAACCTGAAATTGATCCTGAGATCTCCTATTTTTATTACGATGAAAACAATTACCGGGAAGTCGAAAAATACTCTCTGGAAGACCTTGAGAAACTGGATTTATCCACCGGGATGCATTGGATAAATATCGACGGCATCCACGCTGAGGAAGTAATTGAAAAAATCGGGAAAAAGTTCAATTTTCATCAGCTGGTTATGGAAGATATTGTCCATACAGGGCAAAGACCTAAATTCGAAGAGTTTGACGACTGCTTTTTCCTGATCATAAAAATGCTCTATAATTCTACCCGGGGAGAAAATATCGAAGAAGAACAGGTTAGTATTATTTTTGGGGAAAATTACGTCATCTCTTTTCAGGAAAAACCAGGAGATGTTTTTGATGCGATCAGAAAAAGGATCAGGGATACTAAATACCGGATTCGAAGAAATGGAGCGGATTACCTGGCTTATTCACTTCTAGATGCCATTATTGATAATTACTACATAATTCTGGAATCTCTGGGTGATAATGTTGAACTACTGGAAAATGAAGTTTTTTCCGATTCTAATTCCGCAACCATTGAAAAGATCTATAAAATGAAAAGAAAGATCATCCAGCTGCGAAAATCTATCTGGCCCCTCAGAGAAGTTGTTTCATCTCTTACCAGAACTGAAAATGTTCTGCTCAAAGAAAATAACATCCGGTTTTTTTCCGATCTCTACGACCATGTCATCATGCTTATCGATACTATTGAATCTTTTCGCGATATGGTTTCCGGACTTCTGGACATCTATCTCTCAAGTGTCAGCAATAAAATGAATGAAGTAATGAAGGTGCTTACTATCATTGCAACCATATTTATTCCGCTTACTTTTATCGCTGGTGTTTATGGTATGAATTTTCACTATATGCCGGAATTGAGCTGGCGCTGGGCTTATTTTACCGTACTTGGTGTAATGCTGATTGTAGCCATCGTTATGTTAATCTTTTTTAAACGCAGAAAGTGGCTTTGAAAACAGCAAAAATGTGGATTGAATTTTGTGTCTTTAAATATTTTTTGAATTGGAGATAATTAAGAACCGCTATGTTTAAGAAAAATATACTCGATTTCATTATCCCGATATTTCTGCTGCTGTCATTGACGATTATTTTCAATTTAACAGGTCTTGACCTGATTATTCAAAGCAAATTCTATAATTCTGAAACGGGCTGGTTCCTTAAAAATTCTCAACCCTGGTCCTTTATCTATAATTTCGGCAACCTACCAGCACTCATACTGTCTGTTGGTGCTCTTTTAATTATAGCTTTAAGCACTTATTATGAAAAACTAAAAAAAATTACCAAAGTTTCACTCTACCTTATTCTGGTAATGGCTTTAGGTCCCGGACTGCTGGTCAATTCCATTTTAAAAGATAACTGGGGCCGCCCCAGACCGAGAAATATTGCCGAATTCGGTGGGAAATATCAATATGAGGAAGTGTTGACAATAGATCCCGAAAGCAGAGGTAAATCATTTCCCTGTGGTCATGCTTCCATGGGTTTCTATTTTTTTGTACTTTATTTTATCTTCCGGAAAAAGAATAAGTGCCTGGCTGGATCTCTTTTATTCTTCTCCCTCATTTTTGGAAGTTTAATCGGTCTGGCACGGATAATTCAAGGAGGTCACTTCGCCAGTGATGTCATCTGGACAGGCGGGCTTCTGTACCTGACATCAGCATTGGTGTATTATTTTATGAAACTGGACAAATTCTCCCGATTTGAAAACCAGATTACCATCGGACCCGGATTAAGGAGAATATTACTTTTCTTTTCAATATTTTTGATTTTTCTGGCAATCACTTTTGTCACACTTGCCACACCCTATTCCGGTAAAAAGAATTTCGAATTACCACCAGAAATTGATAGTCTGAATATCAAGTATTTACAGGCAGAGCTTCATTTTCTTAAATCTGATCTACTTATTCAGAGCAGTGATACTTTCAACCTGGAATTTAAGGCTGAAGGATTCGGTTTTCCCGGAAGCCGCGTCAGTAATGAATTCGAACCAGCTGAATCTGGTGGAACTCTTTTACTCAACTTTACGCAGAAAATTACAGGATTTTTCTCCGAATTAGAACAAAATAACTCAATAAATATACCTTCTGCATTAACAGGAGACTTGTTTTTAAGCTTGGAAAAAGGGGAGCTGGAAATCCTTGTTCCGGAAAATTCCAGCTGGCTGATTATTCCCGGGAATGTTGAAACAATTACGGACAGTTCAAATTATCTTTCCCAAATGAATTCTTGGCAGGATCCAGATCTTACCATAAATGTTGAGCTGCCTCTGGGGAACTTAAAAATAACCCGTTAGAAACCTGTAATAAATAAATTTTAATCCAATTTCTTTTTATAAATTTTCTCACTACTGTCCTGTTATAAGTTAAACAATACCAATTGGTTAGAATCCGAGGGTGTAGTTTTTCTGTAATCCGATTTTGTAAGTAGTTGCAAAATAGGCACTTTTTCAAAAAGCGAGACACTCAAAATTTGTAGAATTTTGTACAAATCCATTTCAATTTGCAGTGATTTCTTTATCATGGCAATCATAACATAAACGCTGATA
>LKUH01000307.1 GCA_001412425.1 Candidatus Cloacimonas sp. SDB | reverse complement strand
GTAATGACATCTTTGAGTCCTCCTCTTTTTTTCGAGTGAGTAAAAATTGAGGGATTGTTCCAATCTCCAATACGGCCTTATAGACCAACTTGATTATTCGGCAGCAGGCATAATTAATCTCCAAAGAGGGATCTACGTCCCAGGGAATTATTCAACCTGCTGCCTATTACACACTCTATTAAAATCTAAAGAACGTTTATGCTTTGACAATCCCCTTTCTCAAAGTGACGTCATTTATATCATCTCCTTTGGAATCCTTGATATTTTCCTAAATATTCTTCCTGGTAAATTAGATTTATTTCATTAAAATCATTTTCTTCGTACTGGTGAATCTCTCAGCTCTTAATCTGGAAAAATAAATTCCAGAGGCTACCTTACTACCAGCGTTATCATTTCCATTCCAGATTACATTATACTCAGGCAAATGAGCTGAAGTGTCAATAAAATAATCTTTAATCAATTGTCCTCTAATATTATAAATTTCCACAATCATCTCATCTATGTTTTTATCAACTGAGAAGCTGATTGTAGTAGTTGGATTAAAGGGATTAGGATGATTTCCGTGATGGGCAATACCTGCTGGAATTTCAGTATCATTCGAGCTGGTTTGGGTAACCAGAAGATTTACAGGTACTCTTTTATAATCTCTTTCTTCTACATCGGAAATAAATAATTCACATTCGTAGGAACCAATATCAAGACCTTCAGTATTAAAGATGATATCAATTTCATGAGTTTCATAACCATTGAGTGTGCCGGAAGAAGTTGCCAGCGAGACCCAGCTTAAAGGATATTCAAGTCCCATGGTTCCTGTTACTGAATGCGGCTCAGCTCCATAACCATCTCCCACGATCTCATAATTGAGTTCGATGTTTCCGGCAAATTCGGTAGTTGTAGTTACATTTACCAGGGCAGTTGCAGATTCGTCTCCGTGAATGAGACCGTATCCCAGAGCGGTTTCACCGTGCCAGTTAACAGAAACAGCTTCACCGGTGATTTCGTCATAAATTAATTCTCCACCCGAACCTCCGGAGAAATTGGTTGCTTCATTTACTGTTACACCCGCCGGGAAATCAATGGTAATATCGGTGATCCATTCATTGTCTGGACTCTGGTTAAAAGCATAAAAATACCAGTCAACAGTTTCACCGGGAGTGAATTCATCAGTTGAACAAGTAATGTATGAGCCGGTCATTTCTCTTCCGTTGAAAGGTTCCTGAGTTCGGATTGTATAATTAATGACCCTGGGGCTGGTATTTATCAGGCTGAATATATCGGTAATCATTTCATCAGGAGACATTTCGACATTAAAATATTCGGGATTTACACTAAAAACATTTTGTTCGTAAGCAGTTAGATTGATAACATCCTCCCAGCTGTTATCATCAGCAGTTATTACAATAATTATGTCAAAATCGTGTTGATCGGGAGTAATTTCCGAGACATCAAAAGCCAGGGCTGCTTCTATGGTTGTAATATCATTTGCGGGGCAGGTTCCAAAATTTTCGGAAGAATCTGTTAAGGTTATATATTCATCATTACAGATGGCAGATACCTCTACATTCGTAGCAGCCACGGAGCCAACATTTTCCAGGGAAAGGGTTAAAGTAACAGATTCCCCTGCTTCAATATAATCATCATCTCCAGCGTAGGGGATGTAATTATTGATGACAAGATAAGGTCCGTCATTGGGGATAACTTGAACTGATTCTATATAGGGCTGTCTATTCTGTGCGGTTATAACCAGATCGGCATCTCCGGGTGTGGTAAAAGGTGTGAATTCAAGATTTGCAGAACCTGACTCATCAACCAAAGCAGTGGCGATTATTTCGTTATTTCGGGTTAAACTAACATAGGAATATGGGTCTGCTGTTACGATAAAAGTATCCAAACCCATTAAAATAACTTCGGAATGAGACACATTATTTTCCAGTGGAACACCCAGATAAGCAGTTAAGGAAGGATCTCCCATCAAAGCATAAATTTCCCAGTAATAATTTATCATTCCGCTGCCACCTTCGACTACTGCCATATTTCCGGCATACATCATGGCAGTTCCGGTAACATACCAGTCTGCAAATGTTTCTTCACCATAATCGTGGAAAAGCCCGTCATAAGCACCTGGTCCGGTTGACTCATAAGTGGGATTAGAAACCACAGTTCCGGCTCCGACTCCCCACCAGTAATCTTCATCCCAGTAGGTTGAATTGGTACCTCCGATATAACCAATAGAACCCTTATTCTCAGCCCTTAACCAGGCTTCGCCAAAACAGGTGTCAATTTCAAATTTATTGGTTAAGCAGCAGTTTCCGACAGCTAAAGGATATTTTCCTTCATTCTGCAGGCTGTTAATATTAGCTATCGTAAAACTGGGATCGGACCAGGAAGTTGAACTTCCATGAGCTGTGTAATTTATGTAGCCAACTCCGTCACTTACATTATTAATAATATTACCGGAATTGCTGCCGGACTGAGGATAAAGATAGGTATGGGACTCAATTCCGTGATCTTCATTAAAATAATAAGAAGTTCCGTAAGTTATCTGTCCGTTTCCCCAGGTACTGCCATGATAAGAATCCATACCGGCTATCATAACAACTTCACCCAGATAGCTGGGATCCGGCATTTCATATTTTTCGTACATTAAGGTCTTATCTATCTGCGGTTGCAGCTGAGCTGTATTCTGAGCAGAGAATCTGGCATAATAGATCTCGGGATAAAAGTCGTTACCATCCAGTTTAGCATAATTAAGATCGGTTACATGACCTCCTGTGCTTCCGCTGTAAGCAGGAATCTGCTGGTGGTCACCGACGAAAAGCAGGAAAGAAGGAGCCGGGTCATCAGGAGTACCTGCATCATAAAGATCCTGAATATAAGCTTTGATAGCAGTGGAAGTAGAACCGATTTCATCTGTGTAAGCAACAATTACTTCAAAACCGGACTGAATTTTCCATTCGATAAAAGGCTGCAGCTGATCTGCAAACATAGGATCTGAAACAATGATATATTTTACGGGATATTTAGTTAACACATCTCGAACCTGATCTTCCCGGTAGTTAAAAATTGTTTTTTTAAACAAACTTTGAAAATAAGGAGAATAAGTTTTTTCTCTCATATAGGTGGAGATTAATTCGTTTCCTCCGATAAATTGAAGATTTACATTAACCTGATTGTAAACAAGAATGTTTCCTGAAACAGGATTATATTTCACAGGTTTAAAAGTAATCAGGAATAAGCGTTCACCTCTCATAATCCCTAATTCTTCCACCTGAACCAGCTTATCGCTGTCATAGCTGTTTTCAGTATAAGCACGTGAATTATAATTGAATTTCACATCAGCCGGATCCTGTGATTTGGAAAGGGAAGGCTGAGCCGGAATGATGTCAAAAAGTATTCCCCTGCTGTTCAGATTTATTTCAGAAAACTGAGAGTCTGTAACGTTAACAGTAATTTCTGCACCGAAAGGGACACTGATAATTTTTCTCTGAACCGGCAACTTCGGGAAGCCTGGTTCGGTTGTATGTGAATAACCATCTATTTCAAGCTGAGAAAATAACCCGGTCTCAGTTTTAATATCAAAAGAATTTATCTCAGCTATATTGAATTGCAAATCAAGCCCATGGTTGTTATTCTGCAATATATTAACCGAAGTTCGGTCTGCAGAAAAACTGATTTCTGCGACACTCCATAATTGAATTAAACAGAATGTTAAAATTGTAAGTACTAATAATTTGGATTTCATTAAATCTCCTTATTTATTTTATTCTAAGCTACAATATGCAAATAAAATACCAAAACTGGAAAAATTTTGAATTTATTCCAAACCTTGGAGTAAAAATAGGATAATTTATGATTTTGAAGCCATAATAAATTAATTGACAAAAAATCCATTTTCTTGATTGTAATAACAAAATTGCTGAAAAAAGTGAAGAAAAGAGCATAATTGAAAATCGGCAAATTAAACGCCAAGTTCTTATTAATAAATGGTTTAAGGAATGTAAATTTGCTGAAAAGTATTTCAAAATCAGAGCTTGAAATTCCAGAAATTCCCTTCAGAAGACGGATTTTTTTTTATAAGAAAGGTAATTCTTATAAATTAAAATGATAATCGGGATTTTTTAAAAGATATAAAGTATTTGTAAAAG
>LKUH01000306.1 GCA_001412425.1 Candidatus Cloacimonas sp. SDB | reverse complement strand
CTTTCTATATTAAACTGGCGGAGAGGGAGGGATTCGAACCCTCGGTGAGGTTTAAGCCCCACACACGCTTAGCAGGCGCGCACCTTCAGCCAGCTCGGTCACCTCTCCAGGATCTAAAGAACAATTAAAAATGGCGGAGGATGAGGGACTCGAACCCCCAAGGGCAAAGCCCGGCGGTTTTCAAGACCGCTGTCTTACCAATTAGAACTAATCCTCCAGATGAGGCTTGAACAAATAATTTTTCGCGAATTTGACTGTCAAATAATTTTTTGGTGCTAACGATATCCAAACTCTTTCAGAGCATTTTTTTTATTACGCCAGTGAGGTTTAATTTTCACCCAGAGATCAAGCTTTATTCTCTTTTTTAGTATTTTATATATTTCGCTTTCTGATTTTAGTCGAATTTCTTTAATTTTAGAGCCATTTTTTCCCAGTAAAATCGGTTTCTGAGATTGTCTTTCCAGCCAGATATTTGCCTGAATATCGATCTTATTTTCCTGTTCTTTGAAGCTCTCCACCATTACGGCAGCAGAATAGGGAATTTCATCTTGATAATTCAGAAAGATCTGCTCCATGATGATTTCCTGAATGAAGAATCTTACCGGGAGATCTGATAATTGTTCAGGATCATAATGAGGGGGGCTGTAAGGCAGGAAAGAGGTGAAAATATCTAATAATTCTTTTAAATTATCATTTTTCAAAATTGAGACAGGAATGATTTTGGCAAATTTATAATTTTCCAGAAGCAGCATTTTTTCACTTACAGTTTTTTCATCAACCAGATCAATCTTGTTGAGCAGAGCGATCTGATTAATTTTAGTTTTTCCCAGTTCCCGGCAGATCTCCTTATCATAATCTGTCGGAAAAGTTTTAGCATCGGTAATAAAAATGATGAGATCGGATGATTCCAGGGCATCTTTAATATAGGAAAGCATTTTTTGATGAAGTTCGTATCTGGGTTTAACATATCCGGGTGTGTCCAGAAAAACTATCTGCTTTTCAGCATCGGTAATTATTCCCTTAATCTGTTGTCTGGTAGTTTGAGGTTTGGGTGTGATAGCGGAGAGTTTTTCACCGACCAGTTTGTTGATCAAAGTTGATTTTCCTACATTTGGTTTTCCGATAATGGAAACAAAACCGCTTTTGAAATTTTCATTCATTATTAGTACCTGCCGGGGTTGGTTAAAATGTTAAAGATCAAGTTTTCCAGAAGGATATTCTCTTTTACGTCTATAGATTTCAAGGCAATATCTGTCTGAAGTAAATTTGAAAAGATCGATTTAATCTTGAAGAGATCATAGTTTTGTACGAATTTGAGATAATCATTCCTGAACGTGAAAAATATTTCTTTCAGATATACTGAAGATATTTCTGATTCTCTCACCTTATTTTCTTTCAGGATAAGTACTTTCCAGATAGTTCGGTAAAAAGCTGTCAGCATTGTTATTATGAAGATGGGTGATTCATTATTTTCCAGCAGATTATGCAGAATGATCAATGAACTCCGGAGGTCTTTTCTTCCTAAAGCATTTTGAAGATCAAAGATATTGTTGGTTCGGGATTTCCCCACACATTCAGCAACATCTTCTCTGGTTATAATATTTTTGTTTTTAGCAGCTATGATCAATTTTTCCAGCTCATTGGCAGCAATAAGGTAATCTGGTTCAATATAACTGGCAAAAAGATTGGCTGTCTCATTATCCATTTGAATGTTTTTTCCGGACAGTTCATTTTTCAGCCAGCTTAATATGTCCTGAATTCCATAAGGTGATTTAGCCTGAATTGAGATGGAATTTTTGGAAATAATTTTATAAGCATTGATCCTTTTGTCATTTTTATCAGAATCAATTATCAAGATGGATGTTTCAACCGGATGGTTCAGATATTGTGCGATCATGTCTTTATCGTTTTTGGAAAGTGTATCGAAATTTTTCAGGATCACAATTTTGAAATCGTTCAGAAATGGGCTCATTTCCAGCTGTTCAATTATGCTGGTTGCAGTTGTTTCTTCCGCATAGAATTTTACCGTGTCAAAATCGTCTGAGTCCTTCTTATTAAATTTTTGCAATAATAGATTCAGAATTTTATCTTTCAGGAAAAATTCCGGGCCAAAAAGAAAAAAACAGGGTGCCGGTTTCAGTGTACGGGCTTTGTTGAAAAATTCCAGATGCTGATATTCTTTTCCAACCTGCATTTATACATTCTCCCCGAGTAAAATTTCCGTGCTTAAGCTTCCCAGCGTCGTAAATAATCCCATTATAAATATCCGCCAGCTCATTTCAATATAAATATTTTCCTGAAATCCCAGATAGCTGCTCATTAAAGTAGAGATAATTGCCAGAAGAATTCCTGTAAACACCGAGATTCCGATTCTTTTGCTGAAAGTTAATCCGCCGTAGCCCAGATCCAGCAGGGAACCTGAAATAAAGGGAAAAATACAGGCTGCCCACCAGATAGTGCGAATATTCTGTAATTCTTCCTGTCTGTAAATATGAATAAGATCCAGTAATAAAAAGATCATAGCGGTGAAAGCCAGTATTAAGGGAATATGCCAGAATCGGGATGGAATTAGTTTTCTCTGCTCCCGCCTTTCTTTCATTTGTCTTCTGATGGTTAAAGGCCAGTTGTAAAAGAGATCGAAAACCCAATGCTCCAGCAGAGCTCCTTTTTCACCAAAAACAGGAATTACATGTACGACTTCAGTAGCCCAGTGACCAGCCATGAATCTGGCCAGAGCGGGATACCTGTAGGTCATCTGAATTGGAAAGGCAAGATATCCGACATATTTGAAGAAACTTAAAAAAACAGCGATATTGTAATCCCGGAGATTCTTTTCTTTAAGCACCAGAAAGATAACATATAAACCTCGCACCAGTGAACCGGGAGAAACGGGAATGACCTGAAAGAGCGCAATTATACCTACACCAATTCCCCAGGCCTGGGTTCGAGGCATCTCGGGATGTGAAAGCACGTATATTAAAGCTATCAAAACGGAAACGACTTGAGTAATTGGAATTGTGCAGACATGAACTGCCAGGCTCTTCAGGTATTTTTGAATAAAGGGTTCGTCCAGCTGCTCTATAATTGTATTCGCATCTGCCTCGCTGAGCATGTGTTTCTTTTTGCCTTCCGCTACCATGTCTTTTAGCCAGACCTGTCTCAGATCAGCATTAAAATATAGCTTAATGGGGCGGACAAAAATTCCGTACAGTTTAGCTTTGAAATATGTCTTATCAGTTAAAAAACGCTGCAGACCTGAAGGAAAGATTGATAAGGAAAGATGGAAAAAATACAAAAGAGCATT
>LKUH01000305.1 GCA_001412425.1 Candidatus Cloacimonas sp. SDB | reverse complement strand
AAAACCGAAAATCTTGCCAAATAAGTCTTAGAGGCTGCTGATAAGCAGCCTTTTTTTTTATCAAAATTCACAAGTTGACAAATTGAACAGTTATAATTTTATTCCCAAATAAATTATTTGGGAGATTACCCATGTATGAAATTTCTATTAAACAAGTATTAAATTATCTGGAAAATGAACAATTTGTTGAATTGCAGAAAGATATAGATCAACTTCATCCCGCTGATATTGTGCCTATTTTGAATGACCTTCCTTCGGAATATCAACTTGCTTTTTTTTCCTTATTAAAACATGAAACCGCTTCAGATGTTCTGCCAGAGCTCAATGATGATGTCAGGGAACATATTTTACAAAATATTCAGCAGAATCACTTAGTTAAGATCATTGATGAAATGGACACTGATGAAGCTGCGGATATTATAAGTGAGCTGGAAGAAGATGTCTCCCGTGACCTGTTGCGAAAAATTGATGAAGAAGATTCCCAACAGATCAAACAACTGCTTAAGTATGATGAAGAATCTGCCGGCGGTCTCATGCAGACCGAGATCATTGCAGTTCAAAAAGATCTGAAGCGTGATGAATTAATAGAATATATTCGGGAAAATCACGACGAAGTTGAAAATATCCATTATGTGTTTGTAGTTAAGGAAGATCAGCAGTTAATCGGAATTCTGGAGATCACAAAATTATTGCTGGCTAGATCAGAAGCTACTGCCGAAGAGATGATGGAATCAGAGGTAATATCTGTAAAAGCTGATGTGGACCAGGAAGAAGTGGCAAATATGTTCCGTAAATACGATATGTTCATTCTTCCTGTAGTAGACAATAATAACAGGTTACTTGGTAGAATTACAGTAGATGATATAATTGATGTAATTGACGAAGAAGCTTCGGAAGATGTCTATAAAATGGTAGGGCTGGAAAGTGAAGACAGAGTATTTACTCATCCCTTAAGTTCAGTTCGTAAGAGATTGCCCTGGCTCACACTGAATTTATTCACTGCTCTACTTGTATCTTCTGTTGTCGGCATTTTTGAAGCAACAATAGCTGAATTATCTTTTCTGGCAGTTTTAATGCCGATTGTAGCGGGATTGGGGGGTAATTCCGGAACTCAAACTCTTACAGTTATTACTCGAGGTATAGCCTTGGGTGAGTTAACCATCAGTAACACATATCGGGCCATGTTTAAGGAGATAACTGTAGGTATTATAAACGGAATTATTGTCGGAAGTTTTGCCATGATTATCACTTATCTGCTTAGAGGTGATATTATGCTCGGGATGGTTCTGGGTATTGCCATGATCTGCAATATGTTTATAGCTGGTCTGGTCGGTTCGATTATTCCGATTGTAATGAAAACTCTGAAGATTGATCCTGCTCTGGCTTCCAGTGTTATAATTACCATGCTAACCGATATTGGAGGGTTTGCTTCTTTTTTAGGTCTGGCAACATTAATTCTGCTGTAAATTAGTTTTCGTAATATTTTTCAAATATCTCATAGATGTCTTTATCGATCCTGGCAGGTTTTCCATTCTTGATAAAAACTCCTTCGACAAAAGCTTCATTGCAGAGATTACCCGCTTCATCATAGATCTGTTGCTTCCAGGTTGCTCTCATTCGGTTCATTTTTATAATGGAAGATTTTACGGAAATAACCTCATCATTAGGGACACCGCTTTTGTAGTAAAGTTCCACTTTAGTAAGATAGATATGAAAACCGGATTCCAGAAGTTTACTGATGGGTAGTCCCATGTCGATCAGGGCTTCGGAACGGGCTTCTTCATAGATCTGCAGATAACTGCTGTTATTTAGATGTCCATAAATATCACAGAGATAACCGTAGATTTTTCGTTTATAAACAAACATAAATACTCCCTCTCTAGATTTATTTTTTCTATTTCTCCAGTTTCTTAAGAAATTCAGCCAGTTTTTTAGCC
>LKUH01000304.1 GCA_001412425.1 Candidatus Cloacimonas sp. SDB | reverse complement strand
AAAAACAGAGATGTTTTTTTAAAAAGAGTTAAAGATGAATTGGATTTGGATATCACAGTAATACCGGGTGAAGAAGAAGCCAGATTATCCTATCTTGCAGTGTTATCAACTATTGGAAAGACAGATAAAAACGTAGTTGTATTTGATACAGGTGGTGGAAGTACTGAATTTATTTTTGGCAAAGGAACCAATTTGAATGATCGGATAAGTTTAAATCTGGGAGCAATTCATCCCACCGAGGAATTCCTGCTGTCAGATCCCGTTACGAATACAGAGTTGAGTAAGATGCTGGACTATATGGAGAATTTCTTCGATAAACATATTAATAACAAAAAAGCTGATTACCTGGTGGGAATTGGCGGAACTGTTACCAGCATGGGAGCGGTCATGCATAAAATGGTAAAATATGATCCAGACATAATTCAAGGCACTGAAATGTCTTTAAAGGAAGTGCAGAATCAAATAGAATTATATCAGAATAAAACAATTGAAGAGCGTAAAGAAATTCCAGGATTACAGCCAAAAAGAGCTGATGTTATCTTGGCTGGGGCAGGTATTATTAAAACTATTATGGAGATTTTTAAAGTGGATACCTTTACTATCAGCGATCGTGGCTTGCGTCATGGTTTGATGTTTGACAAATATTTAAAATAGTATGAGCGGGAGGTAGGTATGCCCAAATTTTTTGACAGTAGAACCAAACAACTGGAAGGTGATATAGACGGCTATCTTGACAGGGTTGCTACATCAGGACTAATTTTTTATGAAGGCGTGAAAGCTTACATGAACGGAAAGATGGATAAATTTGATAAGAACTTCCATGACATAACTGCTTTGGAAAGTGATGCAGATGATGTTCGCCGTGACATAAAACATAAACTTTATACCTATATGTTAATTCCTGAATCCCGTGGAGATGTGCTTGGTCTTTTAGAAACACTTGATGGTATTGTTGACATCTGCGAGAAAGTGCTGGAACAATTTTCAATTGAGACGCCGAATATTCTTGAATTTTTAAAAAGTGATTTTATTGAACTGGCAGAGCTATCATCCAAAGCTGTAGATGAGGTAGTAAAGGGAGCCAGAGCTTTTTTCCGTGAGATCGCCATGGTCAGCAATTATGTGAATAAAGTTCATTTTTACGAGCATGAAGCTGATGATATTGAAGAACAATTGAAAAGAAAAGCTTTCAATTGTTGTGAGATCACTCGTTTCAGTGAGAAAGTTCATATGAGGTATTTTGCTGAAAAAATTGCTGCGGTTTCTGATGTTGCCCAGGATGTAGCAGAACGTTTATCTGTTTATGCCATCAAACGTAGAATTTAATCTTGTTTTAGAGAATACACTATTATGATTTTAATAATATTTTTCTTATCCAGTGGGCTTTTTTTAGGGTGGTCTTTAGGAGCTAATGACGCAGCGAATATTTTCGGTACTGCTGTTGGCACCAAGATGATCAAATTCAGAACTGCGGCGATCATCGGCAGTATATTCATTATTCTAGGTGCTGTTGTAAGTGGTGCCGGAGCATCTCATACACTGGGTCAGTTAGGTGCCGTAAATGAGTTAGCGGGAGCTTTCATTGTTGCCCTGGCAGCAGCCATTACTGTTTTGTGGATGACTAAAGCGGGTTTACCGATTTCAACTTCACAAGCGATTGTGGGAGCTATTATCGGCTGGAATTTTTTTTCCAAAACAACCACTAATTTAGATTCACTTGCTAAAATTATCGGAACCTGGATTTTTTCTCCAATTATTTCTGGAATTCTGGCAATTATTCTTTTTTTTATTGT
>LKUH01000303.1 GCA_001412425.1 Candidatus Cloacimonas sp. SDB | reverse complement strand
CTTATTTGGCAAGATTTTCGGTTTTAGTTTTTTTCTTTTTTTTCTCAACCGGCTCATTTTCCACAAATTCAATAATTGCCATCGGAGCACAATCACCTCTACGGTAACCATTTTTTAACACTCTGGTATAACCGCCTTCTCTTTCTGAATATTTCGGTGCCAGCTGATCAAATACTTTCTTAACCATATCTTTATTATTTAAGATCTTAAATGCCATTCTTCTATGATGTACAGTACCTTTTTTACCATAGGTAATTACACGTTCTGTAAGACTTCTGATCTCTTTTGCCTTTGCCTGAGTTGTGTTAATTCTACCATGTTCAATCAGTGACAATACAAGATTTTTCAGCATTAATTTTCTATGGTCACTTTCTCTGCCAAATTTTCTGCCTCGCATTTTATGTCGCATAATTTAATCCTTCTTTGTAACAGTAACTTTATTCTTAGCGTTATCTATTTTTTCTTTTATTGATCCTACATTCATACCTAGAGACAACTCATATTTATCTAACAGAGCATTGATCTCTTCCAGAGATTTTTTTCCGAAGTTACGATATTTCAACATCTCATTTTCAGATTTCTCCACCAATTCACCAATAGTTTCTATCTTGGCAGCAGAAAGACAATTGCTGCAACGGACCGAAAGTTCTAATTCGTTTACGTTAGTATTGAGAATTTTCTCCATTCTCTCTAATTCGGGATCCATTTCAACTTCTTCAATATACTCCGGTTCTTTCTCAAATAATACTATTGTATCGTAAAGATCACGCAGAATCTTAGCACTGAGATAGAGGGAATCTTTAGGATCGATACTACCGTCAGTGGTAATTTCCATAATAAGTTTATCATAGTCGATTCTTTCTCCCACTCTTTGATTTTCAGCAGAAAAATTAACGTGTATAATGGGGGAGTAGATAGAATCAATCGGAATTACGCCAACAGGTTTTTCTTCCATATCATGTTGATCCGCAGGGACATAACCACGACCAATACCAACCCATAATTCCATTCTGAAATCAACTTTTTCAGTCAATTCCAGAAGCACCAGATCTTTATTGATGATCTCAATTTCGTTTCCTAATTTAATATCGGCGGCTGTTATAATTCCAGGACCTTTAAATTCCAGTAATAATTTTTCTTCGATGATGGATTCAGATTTCAATCTCAGTTTTTTCAATCTCAAGATCAAATCAATAAAGTCGGAATCGGAGCCTGGAATGGGTGCAAATTCATGATGCAAGCCTTCGATCTTAACATATTTAATAGCTGTACCCTGAATGGATGACAATAATACTCTGCGCAGAGTATTGCCAATCGTAGTAGCAAATCCGGCTTCTAAGGGTCCAATCTCAAATTTCCCATAAGTTGGGGTGTAAGTCTGTTCATCAACCTTAACTTTTTCTGGTAACTGTAAAGGTTCAAGGAACTTCATAATATTCTCCTATTTACTATTTAGAATAATACTCCACGATAAGTCTTTCATCAATAACAAGAGGAATTTGATCTCTTTTAGGCAGAGAGAGTATCTTGCCGGAAAATTGGTCTTTATCAACTTTGAACCATTCGTAACTTTCTAATTCTGTTGCAGCTTCCATGGCTTCCTGGACCAAATTCATCTGTCTGCTTCCCTCTTTGATAATTATTTCATCATCTACATTAACAGCAAAGGAAGGAATATTCACTTTTCTTTCATTAACAATAATATGACCATGTCTGATCAACTGACGGGCTGAATTTCTGGAGGGGGCAAAACCCATTCGATAAACCACATTATCCAATCTTGTTTCCAAAATCTGCAATAAATTCTCACCGGTAATTCCAGTTTTTTTGGCAGCCATTTTAAAATATTTTCTAAATTGACTTTCCAGAACGCCATAGGTGCGTCTTGCTTTTTGTTTTTCTCTTAAATGCAAGCCATAGTCACTAATTCTTTTACGGAATTTCTTTCCGCTTCCATGCTCGCCGGGAATATAGGGACGTCTTTCAAAAGCACATTTATCTGAATTACATCTAGCGCCTTTTAAGAAAAGTTTAGTGTTTTCCCTGCGGCATAATTTACATGAAGATCCTGTATATCTAGCCATTTTCTATCCTTAAATCCTTCTTGTTTTTCTAGGTCTACATCCATTATGAGGGATGGGGGTGACATCTTTTATCATGGTAACTGTGAGTCCATTAGCATCAAGGGCTCTGATAGCAGCTTCTCTTCCCCCACCGGGTCCTTTAACAATGACCTGAACTTTATTTATACCCATTTCCAGAGCATTTTTCGCCACTTCCTCTGCGGCCAGCTGTGCTGCAAATGGAGTACTTTTTTTGGAACCCTTATAACCGATTTTACCGCCGCTGGACCAGGTCAGGATATTCCCAGCTTTATCTGAAAGTGAAACAATAGTATTGTTAAAACTGGAATGTATACTGGCTACACCCTCATTAAAAGATAAACGGACTCTTTTTTTCTTTGTTCTTCTAACTGCTGTTTTCTTTTTAGCCATTTATCCCCCTATTTCCTTTTCACCACTGAGCTTTTTCTGCGACCTCGTCTGGTTTTGGCATTTGTATGAGTACGCTGTCCCCGTACAGGCATATTCTTTTTATGCCTGGTGCCGCGATAACAGCCGATTTCCATTAGTCTTTTTATATCCATAGCACTCTGAGTTCTTAACTCACCTTCAACCAGATATTCATTCTGGATGACTTCACGAATATCTTTTTCTTCTTCCATTGTAAGATCTTTCACTCTCTTGTTAACATCAATACCAACTTTTTTTAATATCTCCTGGGATGATGTCTTACCAATGCCATAGATATAGGTTAAACCAATAACTATTCTTTTGTCCTTGGGTAATTCAACGCCTGCAATATGAGCCAAGTTAAATCCTCCTCTTTAGATTTTAACCCTGTCTTTGTTTATGTTTCGGGTTAGCAGAGCAAATAACTCTGATTATTCCATTTCTTTTAATTATTTTACAATCTTTACAAATTTTCTTAACTGAAGCTCTAACCTTCATCTCAATCTCCTATTTATAACGATAAGTAATTCTACCCCGGTTTAGATCGTAAGGTGAAAGCTCTACTTTAACCTTATCTCCCGGTAAAATCCTTATATAATGCATTCTCATCTTACCTGAACTGTGGGCCAGTATTTCGTGTCCATTCTCTAACTCTACTTTAAAAGAAGTATTCGGTAAGGCTTCAATAACAGTACCTTCAACTTCTATTACTCCTTCCTTAGCCATAATAGTTCTTCCTTCTATCTCACTGTTAAAATCTCTGCTGCCTGCTCTGTGATCAAGATAGTATGTTCAAAATGTGCAGAGAGTGTATTATCTGCCACAAAATATTCCCACCCATTTTCTTTCACTCTATTGGTTCCGACATTTACCATCGGCTCTAATGCCAAGGTCATTCCTGCTTTTAATCTTGGTCCCATATCTTTAATTCCCAGGTTAGGTACCATAGGCTCTTCATGCAGTTTTCTGCCAATACCGTGTCCGGTTAAACTGTCTGCCACAAAATAACCATTTTCCTGCACCCAGGAACCTATTGCAAAGGATATATCTCCTATTCTTGCTCCAGCTCTTGCTTGTTCAATGCCCCTAGCCAGTGCTTCTCTGGTTATGTTGAGAAGATTTTGAGTTTCAGCATTCACCTTTCCTACTGTATAGGTTTTTGCTCCATCTCCATAATAACCATCTTTATAGACACCAACGTCAACGCCAATAATATCACCTTCCTTCAGAACAATCTTACTGGAAGGAATACCATGAACAATACAGGAATTTACTGATGCACAGATAGAAGCTGGATAGGGCGCTAATCCAGGGATAGTATAACCTTTGAAAGCAGGTTTTCCCCCTTCAGATCTAATCAGATTCTCTGCAAATCTATCCAGTTCCAGGGTGGTTATACCGGATACAATTTCAGAATCAAGCTTAGAAAGCAATAAACCGACAATTCGATTGCTCTCTCTCATCTTTTTGATCTCTGTAAAATTTTTAACCGGTATCATAAAATAATTCACACTCTATATATCTATAATATAAAGGTTAACCCCTTCTTCCGCGAAGTTTACCTTTTTTCATAAATCCTTCGTAATGTCTCATCACCAGATGTGATTCTATCTGCTGTAACGTATCCAGAGCAACACCAACTATAATAATAAGTCCTGTTCCCCCAAAATAGAAGGGCAGATTTGTCCATTTTGACATAAATTCAGGCAGAACAGCAATAAAAGCAAAGAATGTAGCTCCCGGAAGTGTAATTCTTACCAGAACATTATTAATATACTCAGAGGTTTTTTTCCCGGGCTTTCTGCCAGGAATAAATCCGCCGTATTTTTTCATATTTTCAGCCATTTCAACTGGATTAAGAACCATGGCTGTATAAAAATAAGCAAAGAAAATTATCATTCCTACATACAGTACTGTATAAAGAAATGCCCCAGGAGAAAGAGCTTGTACAATAGAATTCATAAAATCACTGCCCTGAAAAAATGTGGCTATAGTTCTGGGAAACATAATAATGGACTGAGCAAATATTATTGGAATAACTCCAGCTGTATTAACTTTTAAAGGGATATGGGTACTTTGACCACCATAAACTTTGCGACCGACAATTCTTTTAGCGTACTGTACCGGTATTTTACGATTTGCTTCAGTTATCAGTACTACTGAAGCGGTTACCAGAACCATTAGAACTATTACAATAACTGCAACAAGGATCTGCATGGCACCAACTTGAACCATGCGGAACATATTATAAAAGCCCTGAGGATATCGGGCAATAATTCCGGCAAAAATGATCAGTGAAATTCCGTTTCCTATGCCATTTTCAGTAATCTGCTCACCTAACCACATAATTATCATTACACCTGTTACCATAGTAAGGACACTGGTAAATAAAAAGAAAACTCCGGGATGAGGCACGGCACCTTCAACTCCTCTCTGCAGGAAAAGACTTATACCAATAGCATTGAAGGAAGCAATTATTACCGTACCATATCTGGTATACTGAGTAATTTTTTTCTGGCCTTCAGCGCCTTCTTTTTTTAATCTCTC
>LKUH01000302.1 GCA_001412425.1 Candidatus Cloacimonas sp. SDB | reverse complement strand
AGGATAGCATCTTTATCAAGTTTTAGATCTTTGTTGTTTTTATACAAACTGATATATTTAGATGCTAGGTTTTTACGTATATCTTCAATTTTGGGAATAATTACCGAATACTTATCAAGTGGAATGCTACCGTACTTTATACCTTGACCTGAAATATGTAACTCTAACAAACCACTTTTCTGCTGTAAAGATAATGAAAATAGATCTACTTCTTCCTGGGGCTCAAACTCATAGAATGATTCTTTACTTGGAATATATTCTTCAAAAAGGTTAAATGCAAATACCATTTTAGAATTTGTATAATTAATATCATGGTCAATATCAACAGAATAAACAAAACCATCATTAGGATTTGATACAATATCATGAAGTGGAATTTTCTTTTGAAGATAATTCTGAAGTGTATATAAATCTATTCTAATCAGTAGCCATCTGTTATAATTTTCATTAACGTCTACCCAATAAAAAAGAAAATTATCACCCTTTGGATTAACAAAATGTGATAAAAGAGGACCATCATAATTTATTAAATCAGCTATTTTTATAAGACTAGAATATGGAAAGTTAAACTCTATACCAATTAATTCTTTCATACTAACGACCTTATAATATTGAAGTGTTTAGACAAGTCGCAATTCTCATATTCAAAAAGCTCAAAATGTGGAGTATAGTTTACTTCTGTAATTAAACCAAATGTATCTCGAATATAACCATAACAAATACTATTTCCGACAGTTTTCCAAAAGTTTTTATTATTTTTTGAGAATTTATTAAATTTATCAATAGCTGATTCTATATTATCAAAACATGAGAGTGAATATCCACAACAAGTTAGTTGACTTCTTTTCTTATGCTGCAAAATTCTTTTTGGTTTAATGATATATGCAGGTAAATGATTATTTGGATGATCTGAATCAAATACATAACGATATGATTCTTTATCATTAGGATCAATTAATTCTGGCATTCTTACACCTTCATCTATCAAAGCATCTATTTCACTTTGATATTTAAATTTTTTGCTCATAATCATCCTCTTATGTCAATCAATAATTCTTAATTACGTTAATTGAAAATAACTTTAAGACTTTTTTGCATAATAAATTGCCAATCAATTAATAAAAATGGTTTATGAAGAAAAGACATATATTGCCTGAAGAGTTTACAATTAAACTAGCTATATTTTCATTAGGTGGAACGTAATCTCTTTGTTTGCCATGTTTTTCGCCATACTCACATTCTAAAGCACCTATTGCTTGAATAGATGTTCCTAGACCAGATAATAATTGGATTAATGATTGTTCTCCTTTTTCAGAAAGTGGAGTTAAATCTAATAATTTTCTAGTTTTTCTAAACAATGTAGGAAGATCAAAAGTTTTTTCATTTTCAATACCTTTATCTTGTAGGATATGTTTGAAAGTGTTCTCAAGCATTTGACGTGAAAGTGTTATTGCTCTTTCTGGGTTGGATTTAATTTCATTAATTGCATCATTCCACTTCTCTTTAATATAATCAGAATCAATTCTTATTAATGCTTCTTTTCTATCTTCTTCAAAAGGAATTGGTTCTCCTAGATAATGATTTAGCATTTTTTCTATTGTTTCTATATTTTCTTTAGAAGGTGTAATGTGTTTTGTAATGCTATCCAATTCTACATTTGACTTAGAAATAAGTTCTTTGACATATGCTACTCCCTTTTTTGGATTAACATCAAAAAGGGATATTAGATTTAT
Source organism: Candidatus Cloacimonas sp. SDB (assembly GCA_001412425.1). Taxonomy (GTDB): domain Bacteria; phylum Cloacimonadota; class Cloacimonadia; order Cloacimonadales; family TCS61; genus SDB. The sequence goes on along the minus strand of LKUH01000302.1, from coordinate 4,512 downwards.
TTTAAACACTTCTTTTCGAGATTTAAGTTTACCGTCTTTCGGTTTGGACATTTCTTCATATGTGCTATATGGATATTGAAAAACTTCATCAAAATCTATGAAAGATTTTATTATCTGGGGACCCGAAAAACCATAATATATTGATTCATTACTATCATTGGTACCTGAACCAGCAAATACGCTTGCCATATAATCAGCTAATCTCGTGTAAGAAATTTTTGGTCTCATAATTTCACTCTCACTTCCCCACTCATAAGCTTAGGAAGTAATGTATCACGGGTTTTGGTGAGAAATCTAACATTATTCTCATTATTTAAAAATTTTCTATCAATTGGATTTACAATTCTTTCAAATTTAATAATAATTTCTTTCTGAGGAATTATTGATTCTATATTATTAAAGCTATCCTTATTCAAACTTCCAAAAACACTCCCTTCTTGTTCAAATAAATCAAAAACTCTTTTTTTACTCATAATTTTGTAAAAGCAATAAGATTTATTTTGTGATTTTACAGCTGATAAACCCCTACCAATACAGCATTTTTCATAAGCTATGTTAATATCTCCTACAGGTGCACGAACACTAACTAATACATCACCAGCTTCAGCAATTCTTTTTGGTTCAGTTGTATATAATCTTGTAGTTGGGTAGCGAAGACCGAAATCAGTTCGACCCTGGTAAAATACCATGCCCTCATCAATTTCATTATATGAAGAACCTTTGGGTGATTGCCCCATAGTAATTTTAAATTCTTCTCCAAGCGAACCAACTCTCCATCCTTCCGGTATCTCGCCCAATTCCGAATCCACCATCTTTCCACCTGAGCTTTTATACGGTTTTCCTTGTTCGTTTGGGAACTCGAAATCTACAAACCAATGCTTAAAGATAGTCTGTGCTATTTTCTCCAGTGTCTTATTCTGCTGGCGCAGGTTTTCGATTTTGTCATCAAAAGAAGAAAGTATCGCTGAGATGGATTTTTGTTCGGGAAGGTAAGTAGGAATAGATAAATTGATTGAATAAGCCATATCTCGATTTAAACCGGGAACAGCGGAATCTTCATTCAATCTATCTAATCTTAAATATTTAAGAAAATAGAAAAGATATTTGAAATCGGCTTTACAATCATCAACAGAAGAATAATAAGCTGTATCAATACAAAAGAAAGGAATTTCACTTTTATAAACTGTACCCACTGATCCTTTGCGGCCAATAATTATACCCTTTCCATTCACTAAAGGTTTATTGTGATAACCAGTAATGCCTGCAGAACTATATACTGGAACATTACCAAATTCTCGTTTTGATTCAGTCAAAGATTTTCCATAATTGAGAGTTATTAATTCTTTTAGATAAACTTCTTTCCATTCACTCATATTTCAAAACCGATTTGGGAGAAAGCACAAATAGATAAAGCAATGACATTAATTTTATAATCAATCCAGATTTCAATCATTGCATAAACCTTTTAAATGATCAATAAGCAGTCTGCCATCGTTATCCATTTTTGTGAAGGCAAACCATTTATTGCCAAGGTCTTTGAGAGAAGCACCGAGATGATAAACATGTTTTTCGTCGATAATAATGAACCTGTCGTGGGCTTTGGTAAGTTTTATAAGCTCAACGGACGGGTATTGTTCATTGTATTTTTGAACATCTAATTTTAATTGGGAATTAATCTTTCCGGAAAAGATTTTAACGGTAACATTTTTATCTCGTTTGGAGAGCAGGGTAAGAATGGAATCATCGATATAATTATCTATTATGAATATAGAAGATACAGCGGAACGGAAAATATCGGAAAGCAGCTTGTAAGCGTTGAAAATCTGACCATCAAAGAAAATGCCTTGTTTAGGAGTTATCTGATACTCTTCGATAGCGTTGAATATCTGGTTAAATTTACGATCTGATTCTGTTTTGTGTTCTAATTGCTTTTTTTCAACGGAATCGAGTCTTTGAAAGATAGCGGCATTTGAAGCTAAAAATCTTCTCATTATTACAAAGGCATCTATTATTTGAATACTAACTTGAACAGCAGCCTTACTTCTGAGAACTGCCGAAAGCATGGCAACGCCTTGTTCTGTGAATGCGTATGGATTTGAGGCGGAATGTTTCAGGTTTTTAAACCGGTCACAATTTGTGACCAGTTCTTCTTTCTCTGAATTGTTTAACTGAAATCTGAAAGAATTGGGAAATCTATCAATGTTTCTCTTAACTGCTTGATTCAAAACTTTTGTTTCCACACCATACAATTCAGCTAAATCTCTATCAATCATAATTTGTTCATTTTGCAATGTAATTATTCTACTTTGAATTTCTTTAGCATTAAGAATAATTAGTTCATTTTTCATATTATAACCTTTAAATCATAATTAATATTAAGCAGTCGCAATTTGCGACCTTAAAGAATCATCCTTATTTTCTATGATCACATTTTGTGATTTTAGAGAAATTGCTTCCTGTTGAGATAACTGGAATCTGAACTTATCTGGAAATCTAGCGATATTTCTTTTTACAGCCTGGTTCAGCACTCGTGTTTCAACACCATATAATTCTGCTAAATCGCTATCAATCATTATCTGCTGGTTTTGAGTAGTATAGATTTTATTTTGAATGTATTTTAAATCTATTTCTTTCAAGTTTTTTTCCATAATCAACCTTTAATTCATATCTCAAAACCGATTTTGGAGAGTTGTTTTTTAATTTCTGCGTCAAGTTTGTTTGCTTCTTCCATTTGCTGTTTGAGCTGGGATGTGAGAGATTTCATTTTTTCTTCGAAGGGTACACCGTCGTCTTCTTCATCGGGAATTCCAACATATCTGCCGGGAGTGAGTACGTAATTGTGTTTTTTGATGTCTGCCAGGGTAGAGGATTTGCAGAAACCTTTGATGTCGGCGTAACCCCTCTGATCAGCTTCGCTGCTCTTCTCCCCTTCCGAAGGGGAGCTTTTCCAATTATGATAGGTGTTGGCAATTTTGAGGATGTCTTTTTGGTAATCGAAAGCGCGGTTGCGACGATTTACCATATAGCCTTGTTCGGAAGCATCGATAAACAGCACCTCACCTTTTCGTTTTCGGTCCTTATTACCATTCTTATGTCTGCTTAAAAACCATAAACAGGCAGGAATGCCGGTGTTATAGAAAAGTTTGGTGGGAAGCATAACGATGCAATCAACCAGGTCTGCTTCGATAAGTCTTTGGCGAATATCACCTTCGCCACCGGTGTTGGAAGAAAGAGAACCATTGGAAAGTACGAATCCGGCACACCCGGTTGGAGCAAGATGGTAGATAAAGTGCTGCACCCAGGCAAAATTGGCATTTCCTGCCGGTGGTGTACCATATTTCCAACGTGCATCGGTAGTTAATAGATTACCACTCCAGTCCGAATCATTAAAAGGTGGATTAGCAATAACATAATCTGCTTTCAGGTCGGGATGGGCATCTTTAAGGAAGGAGCCTTCGTTGTTCCATTTTATATTGGAGGAATCGATGCCCCGAATCGCCAGATTCATTTTGCATAATCTCCAGGTGGTCTGGTTGCTTTCCTGTCCGTAAATGGAAATACGGTCTTTGGGATCTAATTCCAAGCCATTCTGCTTGATCTGATCAGCATGGGATTCGATGAATTTTTCGGATTGAACGAACATTCCACCCGAACCGCAGCAGGGGTCGAATACTCGTCCTTCGTAAGGTTCCAGCATTTCTACAAGTAAACGAACTATACTGGCAGGTGTGTAGAACTGACCTCCCTTTCGTCCTTCTGCCAGAGCGAACTGACCCAGGAAATATTCGTAAACTCTTCCCAGAATATCTTTCGATTTTGCTTTAGATGTACCTATGGTGATTGAACCTATTTCGTTGATCAATCCTGTTAGACTTTGTTTATCGAGATTAGGACGGGCATATACTTTGGGAAGTACACCTTTGATAGTGCTATTTTCCCGCTCTGTCGCGATCATTGCTTCATCAATATATTTTCCGATCTCAGGTTGGGTTGCTACAGATTGTAAATAGCTCCAGCGCGCTGTTTCGGGAACAAAAAATACATTTTCCGCTCTGTACTCATCTTTATCTTCCGGATCGGCTCCTTCGTATTCACCTACTCCTGCTTTAAGCTTCAAATAAAGCTCTTCGAAAGAGTCTGAGATATATTTCAGAAAGATAAGTCCCAGTACGATATTTTTATATTCTGATGCATCTATATTTTTGCGTAATTTATCGGCAGTTTTCCATAAAGTTTTTTCCAGAGGTTCATTAGAAATAATTTTCTTAGCCAAGTTATCTCCTTCTTTTGGGAAAGTTAGTTGCACATACTTAGTTTTGGTAATGCTTAAAACAGATTAGAAAAGCTGATTCATTAAGTATGAAACATTGCAAGAAGATTATAATGTCGAGAAAATTGTCAATTAGTTATTATTCAAATCAATTGTATTTCATTTATGTAACATACCGAGATTCCAATCCTGTAATTTACGATTTTCCAAGCGATCTCCTGATTTTTTGTCTATTCCTTTGT
>LKUH01000301.1 GCA_001412425.1 Candidatus Cloacimonas sp. SDB | reverse complement strand
GTCTCCTAAGGTTAGAAAAAATCTGATCCAGAGTTATTGAATCAAAATAATTTTCAATATTCTTTTTTACATCATCCCAAAAATCGGAAAAAGGGCAGGGATAACCAAGGCAAAACTCCGATTCATTCGAACCTCCGTAACAAGTACCGGCAGGAAGGATGTCATCCACAGCTGTCATAATATCTTTCAAGGAAATATCAGAACATTGCTTATTCAGCAGATAGCCACCCTTGGAGCCCTGAACACTTTTGATTAAATTACTATGCTTCAATTGACTGAACAATTGTTCGATATATTTTTGCGGAAGATTATTATTCCTGCACAATACGGCTACAGAAAGAGGTTTTTCCGCAGGTTGTTCCGCCAGAGCCGAAAGAGCCCTTAAAGCATAGCCAGTTTTAGTTGATATCAGCATTTAATCCATCCTTTTGATGATAACATAGTAAAATGGTAGGAATTAGCAAGTAAAATTTTTTAATTTGTGGAGAGTTATGATAAATTTAGAAAAAGTTTCAGCAGGATACCTGCATCAGGAAGTGATCCATGCGGTAGATTTAAAATTTGAAGCGGGAGAATTCTGCGCAATTTTAGGTCCTAATGGGGCAGGGAAATCTACTTTACTTAAGGCTATTCCCGGTTATTTGAGTAGATCTGCCGGAGAGATCAGTATTATGCATAAAACTTTAGAACAGTGGAAGCGCAAAGAACTGGCGAAAAAAATCAGTTTAATTCCGCAGGATTTTCAGCTTCAATTTGATTTTACAGTTACAGATCTTGTATTGATGGGAAGATTTCCCTATACGAACAGTCTGCAGAATTATTCTCATAAAGATAAATCCAAAGTTAATGAGGTTTTGAAGCTTCTCGATCTTTACAAATATAAAAATAAAATGTTCTCTCAATTGAGCGGAGGGGAAAAACAGCGAGTCTCAATTGCCCGGGCTCTGGTACAGGAAACAGATGTGATTCTGATGGATGAATCCTTTTCCCACCTGGACATAAATCACCAGATCGAAATTATGAATATCATCACCGGTATAAATCGACAACTGGGAAAACTTATTATTCTGGTTTCGCATAATATAAATCTGGCAGCTGAATATTGCGACAGAATAATTTTTATAAAGGATGGCAGGATCAGTAAAGACGGTAAACCATTGGAAATAATTAACAAAGCAAATCTGCAGGAAATTTATGGTATGGAACTTGAGATCGCAAAAAATCCTGTCAGCCAGAAGCCTTATTTACTTTATCCCGGATATGAAGAAAAATAAGTTTCTGATTCTGTTAATACTGGTTTTAAGCTGGAATTTTCTGACCTCAATAAATGTTTCAGGAACTGTATATAACGCCAATAAAGTAGCTTTGGAGAATGTCATCATCAGCTGCGAAGGCAGAATATTTTTTAGTGATCTGCAGGGAAAATTTTTCTTTAGGGAAGTTTCTCCGCAAAGTAAGATAACATTTCATAAGATCGGTTTTAAAGAACTCGAATTGACTGTTGCAGATTTACCTGCCGAAATTTTGATGGAAATCTCTGTAATTGAAATTGCAGGTATGAAAATTACTTCCAGCACTCGCGACCAAAGACTTCAGGAGAACAATCCTGTTCGTAAAATTTCCCTGCAGGAAAGTGCTTTCCGTAAATCACTCTCAGATATTCTCCGCCAGGATGGAAGTCTGCAGATCAGGGGTGACGGGCTTACCGGGGAAGCTCAATACGTTGTTATTCCGGGATTCAAACCCAAACATACTCTTGTAATGCTGGATGGTATTCCGCTGAACAGAACCGGGGAAGCTTTTGATATTTCAACTATACCGGCTGAAATAATTTCTGAGATAGAAATCTACGAAGGAAATGCCTTACCGGAAGGCTCCGGAAGTATGGGTGGGATAATCAATATAATTACCCGGAGGCAGAAAAAGGGGAACAGTTTTAATCTGAGCGCCGGGACAGGATCCTTCGGACTGCTTAAAGGCTCAGCAGACCTGGGCGCAAGTTTTAAAAGTTATAATGTTAATCTGGTCTATTCTCACAGGTCAGTCCGTAATGACTTTAAATTCAAACCCCGGGAATATTGGGATGATCCTGATTCTCTCCGGACCAGAATTTACAATGACAAAAAACTCCAGAATTTCAGTTTGAGCCTTGGAAATGCTGATATCTTGCTCCCGTTTAACTATACATTCATGTTTCAGGATATTTTCAAGAAACTGCCCGGTCCAACTAATAACCCGGATTTATTTGCCAATAGCAGGTTAGGAAGTAAATCAGCCCGTCATTGTCTGGTTCTGAAAAAAAAATTCCAACACCTGTTGGTGGAAAACAACTTTAATTATTTTGTTGAAACTGCTGAATATGATAATACCAGGATCAAGGAGATTTATCACAATTTTCTCGATTATTATGTTAAAAACCAGACTGATTACAGCAAATTGAGTTGGAAAAGCACAGTTTTCTACCGGGGGAAAAATACCGATCTGGGATTGAATATTTCCTGTGCCAGACAAAAATTCCGTTACCGTGAATTCACCTTTGAGGAGGATTCAATACCTGAGCTGGAGGAAAATAATATTGCAATCAGCAGTGTACTGGATAAAAAAATTGCATTTTTCCCTTTTTCTTTCAACTGGAATTCATCCGCCAGATTTGATAATGATGAAGAGGACAGGCAGTTCTCTTATAACCTAAAACCTGAACTGGAATTCAATTCTGTTTTTGATCTGCTGCTGGGAATATCCCTCAGCAGAAGTTTTCTAGTGCCTTCTTTCTATGAGCTTTACTGGAAGGGAGATACACAGGCGGTAGGGAATCCGGAGCTGAAATCCGAGACAAACAATTCCAGCCAGATCTATAGTCAGGTTACTCTGCAGGATTCCTGGGTAAGACTGGCTTACAGGTCTGATGAGATTACCAACATGATCGTCTGGTTCCCTGATTATAATAAAACCTGGAAACCGCTTAATATCTCGGGAGCTGAGATCAGAAATCTAGCCATATCTGCCCATTTCGGATTACTGCAGGCCTTCTCGCTGGATGGCAGTGTAAATTTTACTGAAACCAGAGACAGATCTTATTCTGAAGCTGGAGAACCTGCGTCGTATTGGGGGAAAGAAATTATTTACACTCCGGAATACTTTTTAAATTTGAACGGGGCTTTTAAATATAGGAAGTTTTCCGTGCACATAAATTACTCCAGAACCGGTGAACAGTGGACGACCAGAGATCAACTGTCACCAGTATTCAAGCTTCCTGCTTTTGATCTCTGGAATGCAGAAATTTATTATAAAGTGCCTTTTGCGGATTGGGAAATTGAAACCGGATTAATTCTGAAAAATCTGGCAGATAAATTTTATGAGATCTATGAGTATTCGCCCCAGCCGGGATTTAACTGGGAGTTTAATCTTAACCTGAAGTGGGAAATTTGAAATGATGCTTAAAATAAATTCAAAAATTTCCAATAAAATAAGAAAAATTATTATTATCATCATTCTCTGTCTGACGAATTATCAGATCTTTGCTCAAATTGCCTATGTGGTAAATTCCGGCAGTCAAACCCTGTCCCGAATAGACCTGGAATCTAACGAAACCGATAATGTCTTTGCCATACTGGGTAATTCCGCTAATCGGATCGCTATTACCACAGATCATCTTTATGTAGTAAATTCGGGAGATAATAATATTCAGAAGATAGACAAAGAGAGCGGTAACACTGTCTGCCATATCTATACTGGAGCTTCCAGCAATCCTTACGATATTCTTATTCAGGATGATTATGCTTACATAACTGGCGGATTATCCAACCAGATTTATAAATTGGATCTGACAACAGATTCCATAATTGCTGAGTTAAACGTGGGTAATAACCCCGCGGGAATGGCTGTCTGGGGTTCCAAACTGTATGTCGGGAATACTGATTATGCTTCCGGCTACAACAACTGCTCCTTATCTGTAGTTGATCTGAATGAATTCTCCGTTATCAATGTTATTCCCACAAATCATAATCCTCAGTTTCTCATAAGTTATAACGATCAGATCCATGTATCCTGTGCTGGTAACTGGTTCAATATTTACGGAACAGTTCAGGTTATTGACCCCGGTCTGGATGAGGTAATTCAGGTTCTTGATATTGGTGGTTATACCGGATCTTTGAATGCTGCGAATAATGGCAGGATCTATGTCGGCGATTTGATGAATACGGGGATCTATGCCTATGCTGCAGATGACCTGGAAATTATTTACAATTCATCTTCACCATTCCTTCCGGGTGCTGCCAACATCGCTACTTATCAGAATTTACTGATCACTCTGGGTGGTGAATGGGGGCAGAATTTCATCGTCAATACCTTTGATGAAAATGAAAATTTACTGCAAAGTTTTAACGTAGGATTATATTCCACAGATATAAAAATAGACATGACCAATGATTCGGAAGCTGAAAATGAAATCATTGCGGAGCAGATAACTGATTTGAAGAACCAGCCGAACCCGTTTAATCCGCTTACTGAAATATCGTTTTTTCTTGGGAAAGAACTCTCCGGAAACCTGGAACTGGACATTTATGATCTCAAAGGGCGGCAAGTGAAACATTTCAGGAAGCAGGATTTTATTATTTCACAACTTGAAACGGGCAATGAAAGGCAGGGCGCTTACAGATACAATATTTTCTGGAATGGAACTGATGACAACGGGTTTTCAGTTTCTTCCGGAATCTATTTTTATAGAGTTATTAATAATGGAATTACCCTGGCAGCCAGAAAATGTACTTTACTTAAATAGTAATAAATTAGAAGACTGAATTTTACTGTTAGAACTAAGGATTCAGTGATTCTTATGCTGTTTTTTTAGAACAGTATCCTTTTCTGGTCGTTTTGTTCCCTTTTTCCATTTAACCGGCATAATCCGTTCCGGTTCTTTTTTTCTCAAATTCGTAAATCCCTTGTTGGAGCAGGAATCCTTGTGTATTGTAATCCCTTTGCCTCTGGTAGTATAACCTACGATTTTATCACCAGGCTGCGGAACACAGCATTTAGCGAAACGGATCATCAGATTATCGATGTTCTCCAGTACAATTGCCGGCATACTGATATCTCCGGTTGGTAAATTGTTATCGGATTCTTCCTCAGTGATTACGTTATCTTTTTCTTCCGGTAGCAGTACTTGTTTGATTTCCTGAAAATCTATTTCACCTGATCCCAGTCTGGCAAAAAAAGATTTAGCATCAGAAAGCTTGAATTGCTTTGCCAGAGCTAAAATTTCACTATTCGATTTAACTTTAACAGGTAATTTCCTGATCCGCTTGTAAAATATCTCTTTGCCCTGTTCTACCAGTTCCTGAATCTCGATATTTCTGAAATACTGTCTTACCTTCTGCTTCGCTTTTATAGAAGTCAGTATCGTGATCCAATCTTTACTGGGTTTAGCCTGGGGCGAAGTAAGCACTTTTACCACATCTCCGTTCTTGAGGATTGTCCTCACCGGTTTATGTTTCCCGTTTATGTGGGCTCCAATACAGTGAAGACCAATATCGGTGTGGAGCTTAAAAGCAAAATCCAGCGGTGTAGAATTTTTCTTTAATTTGATATATTTGTTTTCAGGAGTTCTCACTACAATAATATCAGGATATAAATTCAGTTTTAATGATTTCATAAATAAAGCGGGATTTTCCTGCTTTTGTTCTTTCAGAAAATCACGGATCCAGATAACATTTTTTTTAACTGAATCATCAATTGCGGTATAAGGTTTTCCAGTGCGATCTTTTTTCTGAATGCCGTATTCCTCTTTATAATGCCAATGTGCTGCAATACCTTCTTCAGCAATAAGATGCATTTCTTTCGTTCTGATCTGAATCTCGATAGTTCTTCCGTCTTCATTGACCACATTGAGGTGTAATGATTGATAACCGTTTTCTTTTGGTTGGGAAATATAATCCTTGAACCCCTTTGCCAGCTGAATGTATTCGGATTGTATCAATCCCAGTACTTTATAACAGTTTTCTACTGAATCCACTATAATCCGAACGCCTATCAGATCTAAGATCTCTTCAAATTTCAGCTTCTTTACCCGTCCTTTTCTCCAGATGCTGAATAGATGTTTGTTCCTGCCAGATACTTCAGCAGTAATATCGTTTTTCTTCAGAATCTGCTCAGTTTCAGAAATGATCGCAGATATGTATTTCTCCCTTTCATCCTTTTTTAATGCTACAAGTTCCACAATTCTCTGGTAATCTTCCGGATACAGATATTTTAAACAGAGATCTTCCAGTTCCCATTGGATAACTGCAATGCCAAAACGATTTGCTAAAGGTACATAAATATCCAGGGTCTCCTGTGCTATTCTCTTCTTTTTATTGTCAGGCAAAAAATGCAGTGTTCGTATATTATGCAGCCTGTCAGCCAGTTTTATGATAATGATTCTTACATCTTTCGTAATGGAAATAAGCAGCTTTCTGAAATTTTCTGCCTGCACTTTCTGCTGATGAGCAATTGATTTGTATGTATAACTTTCCAACTTGGTAAGCCCATCTACCAGATCTGCGATCTCCATACCGAATTTCTCGCTCAGATCTTCCTTTTTAACAGGAGTATCTTCAAGAATATCATGCAGTAAACCTGCGGTGATAACTTTTGAATCCATCCTTAACTGAGCAAGTATGTAGGCAACATTCACTGGATGGGTAATATAAACCTCACCCGATAGCCTGGTCTGCATCTTATGTGCTGTATCAGCATAGGTGAGAGCTCTGCCGATCAATTCCAGATCATAATTTTGATCTAGATGCTTTATTTCAGCCAGTAGATTATCAGGATTCACCAGTTTGTATTGCATATTACCCTCAAAAAATCATTACTAAAGCAAAATTGAACGCAAGTGAATTTATATCAATTAAT
>LKUH01000300.1 GCA_001412425.1 Candidatus Cloacimonas sp. SDB | reverse complement strand
AAAATTGCCTTTATTTTTTTTTTGCAGTCTCTAAAATAAGCTAACTGGAATTTAATCAGATTAAAGTGAGTGAAATATTTCTGGAATGAATAAATTTATTGAAGATCTCATCACTGCCGGGCTTTCGCCTAATCAGGCAAAAGCTTATTTTTTCCTGTTAACCAATCCGGAATTAACTGCTTCAGAGCTGGCGAAAATTTCTAAAATTCCCAGAGCAAGAGTGTATGATGTGCTTGAATTTCTGATTAAGAAAGGCTTTTGCAGCGAGATAAATGAAAGAGTGAAAAGATTCAAAGCTGTAAGACCAGCCGAAGCGCTGGGAATTTTAGACCAGGAAATGGCAGCGAAAAGAGAAATTATACTTAAACTAACTGATACGCTGGATAAACTTTACCTGCTGGAAAACAGACAGGAAGATCCTCTGAATTTCATTGAGGTGATTTCTGACAGAAACAAGCAAATTGAAAGAATCGAGTTTCTGGATGATCTGGTAAAATATGAGTTATTTACTATGTGCAAAGCACCATTTGACAGGAATTTTCTAACAGATCAACAAATTCTGCTGCAGCGATTTAGTAATAAAAATATCAAATTCCGCTTTCTATTTGAATTAAAACAACAACAAAGAAAAAAACTTATGCCTTTTATCAGGCAGCTTTCCTTATCCGGGGCAGAGGTGGGTATTGCCGATTTTCTTCCTTTTAAAATGAATATTTATGACAGCAGCAAGATCTCATTTTATAAGGTCGAGTCAATAATGGCTAATAGTGCACCGATCTTAATGATCATGAAAGATAATACCCTGGTAAAATTATTTAAAACAGTATTCAATAAATATTTTGCAGGATCTGAGATAATTTAAAGATTCTTTATTGTTTTTCAGCAATAAGATTTCTGTAAATTTCCATATATTTCTGTGCTGTTTTCTTCAGATTGAATCTCTCTTTAGATTCACCCATAATGCGCTGCAGAATAGGTTTTTTGATTTCAATTGGTAAAGAATAAAATTTCAGGGCTTCTGTAATCCCGAATTCCAGCCCTGCCCGGTCAGCGATCAGGAAGCTGAAACCGTTTCCGGTATTATTTTCCACATCAAGATGTTCCACACTGTCTTTTAATCCGCCGGTAGCTCGCACAACAGGTAATGTTGCAAAACGGGGAGCTTCCATCTGCGGTAGACCGCAAGGTTCATAACGTGATGGCATCAAGATAAAATCGGCAGCAGCCTTACCCAAGTTGCTTAAACTGTCATCGAATTTACGATAGGCGAGACCGGGAAGTTTCTGAGCGAGATCTTTGAACTTTTTCTCCATATCTTTATCACCATTGGCAACTACGGCGATCTGCATCTTATATTTTTTCAGGAAATAATCTGCATTATCAGCAAGTAATTCAGGCGATTTCTGATAATACAATCTGTTAGGCCAGAAAAATAAAGGTATATCAATATCCTGTGGTAAACCCATTTTTTTCTGGAAGTTCAACTTATTTGCTGCTTTTCCTTCAATTACAGTAAGTTTATTGAAATTTGTTATATTGGTAAGCAGTCTGGGGTTAACATTATCATTGGGAGCATTTATGATCCCAAAAGCCCGACCCTGTTCGTATTTCAGCTTAATCGTTTGATAGATCGAATCCGGTACGATATCGGCGAAATAATTATCTTTTAATTCGTGAAGAAACGTTTCGCTTACAGTGTTGAAATAATCGCAAGCCAGAATGGCACTGGCGGTGAAATCGATCTTATTTGTACTGAAATGTTTCTGCCAGTTATGAATAATATCATCGGGGAATTGTTCGTAATAAAGATACTCGGCAAAATCCATGGGTTTGATACCGCTCAGCTCAATGTCCATTAAAGTCTGTTTTTCTGTGAAGATATTATGGAGTGTAAATAAAGATTTTATGCCCTTCGCTTTTGCTGCAGCCGGTACCAGGGCTGTCATCCAGTCATTGCAGTGCACAACATCAGGCTGGATCCAATCCAGCAGATCATTGATTATGTATCTTTGAAAAGCCAGCGATCTTCTTATACTGGTGTGAATTTTGTGTTGCTGATAGGGATTGGTAATATAGGAAAATGCACTGTCGTTTACCAGATGAATACCCTTACCGCTTAAAACGATAGCCAGCCGATCAACTTCCCGATTTGTGATGGCCGCCATATGTTTTATCTTATTGTCATACATCGGTAGTACAATATGCAGTTCAAAGTCCTTGCTGTCATTAAGATAACGTATTAGGCTGGCGGAAATATCTCCAAGGCCTCCGCCTTTAGCTGAGACTATATTTGCAGCATTACCCATTCCTTCCGGTAATTCAGTGATCTCAGGTGTGCAGATGAGGATCTTTGGTCTATCGGAATGCCTCACCGATTTATCGTATTCCAGGGCAATTTCTTCCGTGAAATTCATTTTTTGACTTTCTATCTCATTGTCTTTCATTGACAAACCTCTATCAGGACCAGAATATTTCCTGATTAAAAAAATAATTTAAATTATCAAATTTAATTGTACTTCCCAGCCTTAAAGATCTTTAAAGAGCAGGATATCTTTGTCTTTATTAAGCCAGGAATATTTCACCTGTCCCACAAAAATTGTATGATCTCCTGAGCGAACCTGAGTAATGATCTCGCATTCAAAATTTGCTGCCGCGTTTCTAAAGACAGGCAACTTGGCCAGTTTTCCGGGGAAAAACTCTTCCCCCAGGGCATTTATTTTATTCAAATCGCGTCCTGATCTGCTACCGGAAATACGGGCTGCTTCTTTCATCTCTTTAGAGGGAAAACAGAGATTAAAATATCTGAAATTCTGAAGACACTGGTGGGAGTATCTAGTGTGTCCCACAGAAATAGCCAGCATGGGTGGTTTAATGGAAGTGCGCATGAACCATTCCAGAGTAATGGTATTAAATTTCCCTTCTGCATCTTTTACAACAGCAAAAGTTATTTTTGCCGGTTTTTTGACTGCTGATATGGCTTCTTCAAAAGTTGTGCTTATCATTTATTACCTCCGATTTTATAAATCTCATCGATCCGATGATGTCAAATACAATTTGAATTTTTTAAAAATCTATTGACTGAGTAGCTGAAATATATATATTGCCAGAAAAAAACATGGAGATATTATGAAAAAATTAATAATAATTGCTATAACCTTAATGGT
>LKUH01000299.1 GCA_001412425.1 Candidatus Cloacimonas sp. SDB | reverse complement strand
TTTTGTCTTTCCTGTTTCTTGCTTAATTCTGCTGTAATAGAAATTAATAATTTCGAGAATACTGAGCTTTTCACAGCAGAATCTGAAAGTAATGACCGGGTAGAAATAAATTTTTCTTTAGATCAATTTGAACTCGAAGATATTGAAGTAGATAATATTACATACAAACGCATAAGCTACCAGGGTGAAGGGGAGTTTGCTCTCCCGGGAAAACCTGACCTGCCCAGATTCTCCAGATTGATCGCAATTCCCAATACCGGAAATGTACACTATAATATTATTGCTCAGGAACAGCAGATACTATCTGGTATAAAAGTATATCCCCGACAAGCTTTGGAAGAAACTGTTGAAGATCAAGGAGCGGAATTTATTATCGATGAAAAGTTTTATTCAGGGAAACAGATTTTCCCTGCTGAAACTATTGAGATTGGTGAACCGGCTATTATGCGTGATCTCAGAGTGGTAAGCGTTACTGTGAATCCTTTCAGTTACGATCCTGTAACAGGCGACTTAACCATAACAGAAAATATCGAATTTGAAGTTACAACAGCAGGAGCGGAAGGAGCTAATATAAGGGCTGGTGAAAGAAAAAGATCTCAAGCTTTTGAACCTCTTTACCGGTCAAGTATTCTGAATTATGAAACTACTTTAACCAGGGATATAGAATATCAGCAGCCCAGTTATCTGTTTATCTATCCCAGTAACGATCAGGTGGAGAATTATCTGTCCAGCCTGGCAGAGTGGAAGCATCAGAAAGGGTTCGAGGTTTATTGTGTCAGTACGGCAGAAACAGGAACCAGCCTTATCCAAATAAAGAATTTTATCGAAAATGCTTATTTTAATTGGGAGCCCCCCCCCGAATTTGTCTGCCTGGTAGCAGATGCTAACGGCACTTTCTTTCTTCCTACCGGTACTCAGGGTGGTGGTCCAGGAGATCAGTATTATGCAACTTTAGAAGGAAATGATATTCTGGCAGACGTATATATGGGACGGATCTCTTATAATACGACAAATGAGTTGGCTACGATAATTTCTAAAATATTGAATTATGAAAAATATCCTTATACTGGTAACCCAAACTGGTTTAATAAAGCTTTACTGGTTGGGGACCCTTCTTCTTCCGGAGTATCAACCATAACAACTAACTTATATATAAAAGATATAATGGAGAATTATTCAACAGATTACGGTTTTGATGAAATATATTCAAGTCCTTTTGTTTCAGGTATGAACAGCAGTCTGAATAATGGTGTTTTCTATTATAATTACCGCGGATATCTGAATACCAGTGGATGGGGTAATGGAGATATTAATTCGCTTAACAATGGCTATATGCTTCCTGCCGCTGTAATTATTACTTGCGGAACCGGAAATTTTACTTCCTCTTCCGGGGATGCTTTAAGTGAATATTTCGTTAAAGCAGGTTCGGCTTCAGTTCCCAAAGGAGCTGTTGCCTGCGTAGGAACAGCTACTATGTCAACTCACACTTGTTTTAATAATTGTGTTTCCGCCGGAATTGCAACCGGTATATTTATTGATGAAATCTATAATATGGGTGGTGCCTTAACCAGGGGTAAACTTGGTCTTTATCTCAGTTATCCTGGTAATCCTTCCGGCTGGGTAGATAATTTTTCCTACTGGAATAATTTGATGGGTGATCCCGGAATGGAGTTATGGACAGGTGTACCGGAAGAATTTTCAGTAACTTTTAATGATACAATCAGCCTGGGATCTAATTTTGTTGAAGTCAGTGTTTCGGAAATTTCCGGAACCCCGGTGGAAAATGCCTGGGTTACAATTCTTAAGGGTGATGATGAAATATTTTCCACAGGATATACAGATGCGGAGGGTAACATTTATCTGCCTTTAAGCGAGGATGTAAGCGGTGAAGTAACTTTAACAGTTACCAAGCACAATCATGTCCCTTATATTGATAGTTTCACGATCCAGGAAGAAGATCAATTCCTGAGCATTGATGAAATATTTATAGATGATGATGAGGAGAATGGTTCTTTCGGTAACGGTGATGGATTAATCAATCCGGGCGAAATAATTGAACTGGGATTAAATTTGATAAATTCAGGACGGGAAATGATCAACGGAGTAAATGCACAATTGAGCTCTGACAGCGAAGCAATTTCCCTGCTCAATGATTACGCAGATTACGGAGATATTGCCGGTGGTGAAGTTGGCAATCCTGAGAATTATTTTATCATTCAGTTCAATCCCGATATTCCGGGTGGAACCAGGATTCTGTTTGAACTTCTTATCTCAGATGATTCGGAAAATTTCTGGCTCGATCGTTTTGAACTCTACATTAACGGACCGTTAATAGAATATTCTGGAATTGAAGTCAGTGATTCCGGTAACGGTGTATTGGATCCGGGTGAAACCGCTGAAGTTAATCTGGTCCTGTTCAATTCCGGGGAAGTTGATATCACTTCTTTATCTGCAGTTCTGAATACGCGGGATGAAAGAATAATTGTTAATGACAGCCTGGGTTACTACGATCAGATTTTGGCAGGATCTGAAACCTCCAATTCCTCAGACAGTTTTGAATTATCAGTTGATGTTCAGACCATTCCTGGAGCACAGATCTGGTTCGATCTCTATCTCTTTAATGAGGAAGGTTTTGAGCAAAACCTGGAATTTTATATTGAAATAGGAGTAATGGACTCTTATGATCCCCTGGGACCCGATGCCCACGGTTATTACATTTATGATGACAGTGATGCAGATTATAGTCTGGCTCCGGTTTATAACTGGATTGAGATCGATCCTGATTATGGCGGTTCGGGAACCATATTGAACCTGAATGATAACGGGAATACCGGTGATATTGAAGATGTTGATCTTCCGGAAAATTTCCGCTTTATATTTTACGGACAGGAGTATTCCTTGATCACCGTTTGCTCCAACGGCTGGATAGCACCGGGAGGAACGGATAATTATGAATTCATGAACTGGCATATTCCCGGTTTCCTGGGACCTTCTCCCATGATCGCTCCCTTCTGGGATGATCTTAAAATAGGAAATGGAAATGTCTGTTATTACTATGAGATTGAATCGAGAAAATTCATTATTGAATGGTCTCATTTACAGAATGAATATAATAATGATGAGGAGACATTTCAGGTTATATTATTTGATTCATTGGAATATCCTTCTATAACCGGTGACAGTGAAATTCTGTTTCAGTATAAAGTTGTAAACAATGTAGATCAGGGTACTTACAACTATGGTGTGCAGCACGGTTTGTATGCCAGTGTCGGGATCGAAGATCCCAGCTCTACCATCGGTCTGGAATATACTTTCAATAATGAATATCCAGCCGCAGCTGCTCCACTGCAAAATGAAATGGCTTTGTTGATCACAACAAATCAGGCTTTGGTAGTAGATCCTCCCATTGCTGTAATAGATCAGGAAGAGATCACTTTTTCAATTATGCAGGGAGAAACCGGAAGCACTGAGCTGGAAATTTCCAACCTGGGTGAAGCAAATCTGGTTTACAATATTCAGAAAAGGTATGTCGAAACTGAAAACTCAAGATACAGAGATGAGGGCGGACCCGATAATTACGGCTATGTCTGGATAGATTCCAACGAAGAAAACGGCCCTGAATTTAACTGGATAGATATAACCGCTTCCGGTATTCAGGTAGAATTCGATCATAACGATGAAGGCACAGAGCTGATCCAGATGGATTTTGAATTTAATTTTTACGGTGCTGTATATGATCAGTTCAGGATCAATCCAAATGGCTGGATCGGGTTCGGTTCAGACAATTCGGAATGGCAGAATTCAGCTATACCTGTTTACGATGCTCCCAGACCCGCATTATTGCCTTTCTGGGATGACCTCTATCCTTATGATGGTGATAGCGGTGGGGGAAATGTTTATTATTACAGCACTGCCGATAGCCTGGTAGTCCTGTTTGATAATGTCGATCATTTTGAAGGAAATTACAGCGGAACCTATGATTTTGAAGCGGTAATTTATGCTGATGGAGAAATTCTGTTCCAGTATAGAACGGTGAGCGGGGATATCGATACTGCCACTATCGGTATTCAAAATGCAGCCGGTGATGATGGATTAATGATAGCGTATAATGAAGACTATGTCGAAAATGACCTGGCTGTGAGATTCAGAAGAGTTATTGACTGGCTGGTTGTAACTCCACTCCATGGCGTTATTGCTACTGATGACAGTAATGTGATTGATCTTACAATTGATGCTTCGGAATTGCTTCCCGGGCACTTTCTATGTGATCTGAATATTACCACTAACGATCCAATGGCAGCGCTGATAAATGTTCCGGTAAATCTCTATCTTAATACCCAGGAACAGAATATCTACGTCGACAGCACTTATCTCGATTTTGGGGAAGTTGATATCAATGAGTCTGTTTCCGACTCTTTTACTGTCTATAATTTAGGAATTGATTCTCTCTACATTGTCAACATTGACTGCGATAATCCGGATTTCACCTTCGAGAATACCGGATTTGCTCTTGGTTATAATCAATCAGAAAACATAATCGTAAATTTTTCACCTACCAGTCTGGGTCAGATCGAAGCAGTTCTATCTGTCATCAGTAACGATCCGGATGAACCGGTAGTATATATAACCTTAAGAGGATTTGGGACTTTGGGAGTGGAATCTGATGACGATGTTGTTCCTTTAGTTACGGAATTAAGGGGAAATTTTCCCAACCCTTTCAATCCAAAAACCCTGATCGAATTTGCTCTGGCAAGTTCAGGACCAACAGAACTGGAAATTTACAATATCAAGGGTGAAAAAATATGCAGTCTGTTGAATACTTTTCTGGATAGTGGAATTTACCGGATCGAATGGGATGGCAGGGATAATTCCGGCCGGGTAGCAGCCAGCGGAATATATTTTTATCGGCTGCAGACAAATGAGGAAAACATGACTAAAAAGATGTTATTATTAAAATAGCTTAAACCTGAAGGATTAATTAATTAAAAAATATTTATCCTGATTATTATAAGTGGAAATATTTGGCAATTTAAGATAAAAAATAGATAGGAGTTAAGAATGAAAAAAACGATGCTGGCAGCAATTTTCTTGTTAAGCCTTACAATGATTTCAGCACAGAATCAATGGCCATCGAAAGGAATGCCCTTAAGAACAGGAAAAAATATTGAGTGGTTTAGATCTGCCATTCCCGTGGAAGACGGATCAGTTGTTTATGTCTGGTCTGATACTCGTAATGAAGACCGGGATGTTTGGGCTCAGAAGATCAGTGAATCAGGTGAATTGCTCTGGGGTGCCAACAGCGGCGATCCCGATTTCCCGGACATGAAAGAAGGTGTTCTGGTAAATGGTGAGATCAACCGTCAGGAAGATCCTGTTATTATTGATGTTGGGAATAGTGAAGTAATCATTGCCTGGGTTGATTTCAGAAATGAAGATTCTGGCGATATTTATGCTCAGAAGCTTAATGCTGATGGTGAAATCCAGTGGGCTGAAGCAGGAGTTCCCCTTTGTCTGGCAGAGGGTATTCAAATATCTCTGAATATTGTAAATGATGGTGACGGAGGAGCTTATATCATCTGGCTCGATAACCGAGGAACAGGCGGATCTGATATCTATGGTACCCATATTCTGGGTAATGGCGATTCAGCTGCCGGCTGGGTTACAAATGGGAATTCTATCGTTACTGCAGCGGGTTCCCAAAACCAGCACACTTTCTGGGAAGATGGGACAGGAGGAGCTATTGTGGTCTGGCACGATACCAGAATTTCCTCCAACGAAAATCTCTTTATGCAGAGAATAGCTCCGGACGGAACTTTACTCTGGGATGAAGATGGAACTGTTTTATGCGATGCTGCCGGTACTCAGGTTCAGCCGAAAATAGCTCCCCTCACAGATGGTAATTTCATGGTTACCTGGAAAGATGAACGAAATGATTATAACGGCGATATTTACGCCAGAAAGATTGATCTGGACGGTAATCTGCTCTGGGATGACGAATTGGTGATATTTGAAGATATTTACGTGCAGGAAAATCCCCGTATTACCCAGTCTTCCGATGGGGGTGCTTTTATTGTCTGGCAGGACGGGCGCAATGATTTTAACTTTAAGGATATTTTTATTCAAAAGGTGAGCAGCACAGGAGAAATGCTCTGGGATGAATCAGGTGTGGTTGTATGTGATGAAGATTATAATCAGCTTAATCCGCGCCTGGTAGGAGATTCTGACGGTGGTACCCTGATCGTTTGGGATGATGGCAGAAGTGGCGGACATCCCAATGAAGATATTTATGTTCAGCATTTTAATTCTGACGCTTCAATTAATTTTCCTGCAGGTGGATTATTGATTTGTGACGAGTTTAGTGAACAGTTCTCTCCTTTGGTGAAAAAAAATAACGCAGGAAAATATTTTGTGAACTGGGGAGACAGGCGTACAGGTTCAGTTGGTATGTATCTTCAGATTATAGATCCGGATGACACACTTATTTTAGCTGATAATGGCGAAATTATCTACTACGGACTTGATGGTGACGCCCTGGAATACAGCTTGATCGCTAACGGTGATAATGCAATAGCTCTCTGGGTTGATACCCGTTTCTCCAGTATTGCCAAAAGAATATATATGCAGATTCTCAATAGCGATGGCTCTGTGCAATTTCAGCAAAATGGTTTGCCGGTAACTTCAATGTCAGGATACAATCAATCCAGTATTGACGTAGTTTATTATCCCGGATCTGATCTGATCGGAATTGTCTGGGAAGAGAATCGGATCGGAGATAAACAAGTATTTGCTCAGGCTGTTGATCTCAATGCCAACTTCATCTGGTCAGAAGACTTGGGCATCCAATTATGTCAGAATACCGCAACTCAGGAACATCCGGCAATTTCTGAACTTCAGACTGGTGGTAATTTTGATTACTACATAGGCTGGTCAGATCATCGTGAATGGCAAACAGGTTATGGAATCTATGGTCAGCGGATAAGTGCAGATGGAACTCTAAATTGGGGAGAGGAAGGAATTTTGATTGCCGATAACAACGGGGACGACATCTTAAATGACGTAGTAGAAAATTTTTATATCTGGCATAATTCTTCCTGGCCCGATCAGGATATTTTTATCAAAAAACTGAATGCAGATGGTTCAACAGCTGCTGGATGGCCGGAGCCAGGGTTAGCTGTTTGTACGGCTGCAGGTGTTCAGGAAAACGCCCGAGGGATGATAATACCGCAAGGTCTTTTGGTTACCTGGGAAGATAAACGAAGCGGGACAACTGATATTTATGGTCAGATATTTACTCCTGATGGCGATATTTTGTGGGCTGAAGACGGTATTCCGCTTTGCGATGCACCTAATGACCAGAGAGCGGCTCAAGTGATTTATGACGAGGATTTATTTGTAGCCTGGGAAGATTTCAGGACCGGCTATGACGAAGATATTATCATGCAGAAATTTAATCTGGAAGGTGAAGAACTCTGGGATGCCGGTGGGAATGAAATAGCTATTAAAGATAGTGCACAATTAGCTCCAGCTCTGGTGAAAAATGGAGATAATTTTATTATTTTCTGGCAGGATAATCAAACTGCCAGTGGATCCGACCTTTACGCGCAACTGATAGATGCCAATGGCGATATTATCTGGGACGAAAATGGATTCATAGTCAATAATTCAATTAAGAACCAGAACAAACCGGTTGCAGTTCCAACTGGAAATGATATGGCTTTTGTTGTATGGGAAGACACAAGATCAAGCGGTAAAACAGATATTTACAGTCTTTATGCTCAGAAAGTACTGTTGGAATCTACTGGATCTGCTGAGGATGAAATTCCTTTCAATAATATTAAGCTGAAACAGAATTATCCCAATCCCTTTAATCCTGAAACAACTATCAGCTTTGAGATCACGCAAGGGGATTACCAGGATTATGAACTGAAAATCTACAATATCAAGGGACAACTGGTCAACTCTCTTCCGGTTGAAAGCAATAATGTCATCTGGAAAGGAAGAGATCTGCAGAATAATCACGTTTCTAACGGGATATATTTTTACAGGCTGGAATCTGATGATAATATTTCATCTGCCCGCAAGATGATATTGCTTAAATAACAGGTGGTAAGATGAGACTTTTTTTAATAGTAGTAATTGCAGTATTTATATCAATAACCCTTACAGCTCAGGCAACTCTTGATCCAGCTTACCACACATATGAAGAGATCCTTACCGAATTGGATTCTCTGCAGGCACTTTATCCTGACTACATAATGGTGGAGCAGATCGGAACAACACTGGGAGCGGTTCCCTATCAGGATCCCATTCCGATCTATGCTGCAAAATTATCAGATAACGTTACCGTAACTGAAGATGAACCGAAAGTGATGTTTGCCGGACAGTGTCATGCCGAAGAAGTTCTGGGAATAGAAATCTCCATGTATATGATCAATGATCTGCTGGAACACAGATTTATGTCACCCTGGAGTGTCTGGCTGAATAATCTGGAGATCTGGTTCGTACCAACTTACAATCCGGAAGGATTAAGTGTTGTTATGAGCGGTGAAGATACAACTTACAGAAAGAATAAACGGGACAATAATCTGAATGGTATTTTCGATTTCTGGGAAGGTCCCGGAGGAGATTTTGACGGAGTAGATCCCAACCGTAATTATGGCTTTAACTGGATTCACGGAGATACGTTAGGTTGTACATCCGGAGATGAAGATTATGATTATTACAGAGGACCTGGACCTTTTTCCGAGGGAGGAACACAGGCTATCAGGGATCTGGCTGCTGAGTATAATTTCATCTACTCCATTAACTGGCATTCTTCCAGAACAGGAAATTTCTCAGAAAAAGTCTATTATTCCTATGAATGGGTACCGGGAAAAAGAAATCCTGACTTTTCCATGTGTCAGCAGGCTGGTGTTAATGTAGCTGCACTTATCCCCAAAGAACCGCCTCAACCGGGAAATTATGAACCTTATCCATCTCAAAGCAGAAGGGGATGTGCCCATGACTGGTTCTACAAAGCTCATGGCACAATTCAGCTGATGATTGAATGCGGAACTATGAATCTGCAGCCACCTGAACCGTTGATAATTGATACTGCTGAAAGAAACAGCCAGGGTGCTTATTGGCTTCTGGGTCGAACTCTGGGGTATCAGACTGATGATAAATCGATGCTGACGGGACATATTACCGACAGCAGTACGGGAGAACCTCTCATAGCAGAGATCAGGGTAGAACAGAAACATGCTTCCTATTTTGAACCCAGGCTCTCTGAAGGGCTTTACGGCAGATTCTGGAGGGTGCTTCCTCAGGGTACCTACGATCTCACTTTCCGGAAAAAAGGCTACGAAACTCTGCAGCTTGAGAGTGTTGTGGTAAATAATTCCGGCTGGATGAATCTGGATAATCCTCCCTATAACGGAGTTCAAATGGTTCCGCTGGAAACTGCTGATTTCAATGGTACTATCTATCGTGACGGCACTCCTGTAGCGGGAGAAATAATTCTATATGATGAAACAGGAAATGATACAATCTTCACTTCTGATGGCAGTTATGAGATTTCCCGCTATGCCGGGGAATATCGGGCACTTGTTACAGGTGATGATTGCGTTCCTAAATTTTTTGAGTTGGAGCTGACTGCTGGAGACCAACAGCTGGATTTCAACCTTTTGCCAGCTGTGGAAGTTTTTTCGGAAGACTGGAATTCCGGATTGCAGAACTGGACAATAAATGGTGATTGGGCAATTTCAACTGAATCTGCGGTCGGCGATTTTGTTGAAGACAGTCCCGGTATATTTTATGAGAATGGCTGGGATGTTCACATAACTTCTCCTTCCATTAATCTCAACGGGGTGAGTAATGATGTTATGCTTGTTGTCGATCACCGATATTACATTGAACATGAATATGATAATATTTTCATTGAAATAAAAGTTGGGAATTCGGACTGGCAGGAAATAGCTGGCTGGTCCGGCAAGAATTATATCTGGCACAAGGATTATATTGAATTGGAAGAGTTTGTAAACAACAGGATTTATTTACGTTTCAGGCTGCTTACCGATGCTACGATAACTGATCCCGGCTGGAGGATCAATACAATTAAACTAGTTGCTGCCGTAGGTTCTGATTCCGATGACGAAACAACTCCTGTTCTCACTACTCAGTTAAAAAATAATTACCCGAATCCTTTTAACCCGCAAACCAGGATCAATTATTCTCTCTCAAATTCGAGTCCGGTGAGATTGCAGATTTTCAACTTAAAAGGTCAACTGATCAGAACATTGGTAAATGAGTTCCAGACAACAGATAATTATACTCTGACTTGGTATGGTAATAATGATAAGGAAGAACCGGTAGCCAGCGGAATATATTTTTACAGATTAACTACCGGTGATTATAATAAAACCAGGAAGATGATCCTGATGAAATAAGTGGAGGTTGAGTGAAGAATACTATATTAACGCTGATAATATTATTAGCAATAAACCTACTTTCGGCGGATTTAGCCATTGTTGAAACACAAGTCGGTTTAGAACTGGATTACACAAACGATGATCTGAATGACGGCAACGGGGAGATTAATCTTATTCTGGCTCTTCCTGCCACAAATGTTGAGATCAATGTTAGCACTTGTGCAATTAGTGAAATTGATGAGAATGGTGAAGTAGTTGAAATCAGAAACAGCCGCGGAACCGAACAGGTAAAATTGCTAGAGAGTTTCGTGATGCGTGAGCTCTATGGACATTCGATAAAAATAGACCTTAAAGTGGAATCCGGTAGAGCCAATGAGGTCATCAGTCAGATCAGTTTTGAAGTAAGATCACTGGATCAGGTAGAAATACCCGGGACTATTTCCATGGTTTTTGATCCGGTCTACAGGCAGATGGTTGCTAATTATGAACAATCTTATCTGCGTGATGCCGAACTTGTAACTCCATCTATGCTTGTTATAACTCCTCCCCAAATTCAAAATACGATTCAGCCGTTTGTTGACTGGAAAAATGAGCGCGGTATAGCTACTCAGGTCGCTACTCTGGATGAAACAGGTTCTACTGCTCCACAGATTAGAAATTATATTCAGAATATTTATGATACTTCCGATAATCCCCCCGATTATGTAGTGCTTTTCGGTGATGCTGATGAAGGTTTCTTTGTTGTCCCGTCCTTTTTCATTAACAGTACAGGTGAGATTGATGTAACTGATCATCCCTATGTAATGCTGCAGGGTGATGATTATTTCCCGGAAATGCTTGTGGGTAGAATATCTATAGATACAATTACGGAACTGCAACGGATTATTACTAAGATCCTGGTGTATGAGAAAGAACCCTACATGGAAAGCAACTGGTTCGAGAATAGTTTGCTGGTTGCAGGTAATTATGCCAGTTCACCACCCATTCCCACAACTCCGGTTGCTGTAAGTGAATGGCTGAGAGATAAAATGTATGATCATGGATATAATCAAGTTCACGAAGTTTATTATCCTCCCACTAATGACGGTACTACAGCCATTAATAATGCTTTTAACAGTGGAGTTGGATTTGTCAGTTACAGAGGTTGGGGAGATGCTAACGGCTGGCATAAACCGGAATATCATACTGGAGATATGGGCAATCTGAACAATGGATATCAGCTTCCAATAATGACTTCCATTGTCTGTAACACAGGAGATTTCGTCAACAGCGTAGATCCCTGTTTTGGCGAAGCTATGCTGCGTGCTCATGTTGGTTCAACTCCAAGGGGTGCCGTGGCAGTAGTTGCTCCTTCCGACCTTCATACCAGCACAAAATATAATAATTCCATATTTTCCGGCTTTTATTCCGGAGTACTGGATGAAGATATCTTCTCGTTTGGGGCTGCTGTTCTGAGAGGGAAAATTGAGCTTTACAATAATTTCCCGCTGGAAAGAAACCCCGGTGGATATGTCGAATTTTATTATCACGTTTATAATATTTTGGGAGATCCTTCTATTCAAATGTGGACTAAAACACCGCAGGAAATAACTTTGGGAGAAGAATTGCCTCAACAGATCGGGCTGGGAACAAATTATCTGGAAGTTTTTCTGCCCGGAATGGATGGTGCCGTAGTATCTGCTGTTCAGGGGAATGAAATGTCTGCAACAATTTCTACTTCCGGATCCGCAGTTTTGATGCTTCCTGCCCTTGAACCCGGTGATTTGAAAATTACTGTTACAAAACCCAATTATCAGCCCAGGTCCGAAATTATTAATGTAGTGCAGAATAACGTGGATATCGGAATTACAGAATTTTCTTTTAGCAGCGACCCGATTGCCGGAACAACAGTAAATTTATCCGTAACTCTCACAAATTACGGCACTGAAATTTCCAGTGCTGTCAATGCTACTTTAACCACTGATAACGAATATATAAATATTAATACTGCCAGCGTGAATTATGGATCAATAGCTCCTGCAATTTCTGTGACCGATGATTTCAATTTAAGTTTTGATGCCAATTGCCCCGATGGCGAGATGATTGATCTTAACCTTGATCTGGGTGGATACGGTAACGGCAAGATCGGATTTTTTGTGAATAGTATGCTTTTCGATGTAACCGATGTAATAATTGATGATGATGGTATAGCCAGTCCGGGTGAAACAGTTGAGATTGAAGTCACCCTGCTTAATTCGGGTTCTGTCGACGCTGTTGATCTACAGGCTGTGGTGGTTGCCTTGAGTGACGCCGTAGCTGTTTTAGATCAACAGATCGAATTTGGTTCGGTTCCGGTAAATGGTGAAACAAGCGGTAGCTTTACTATTCAGGTTGATCCTTCCTGTCTGGTAGGAAGAACTGTGTCTTTCCAGCTGGATCTTAGCGAATCAAACGGAAGAGAAACACAGAATATTGTTGCGATCGAAATTGGCGAGATAGATAATACTCACCCAACATTTTCTGCCAGTATGGACTATTTTGCTTACGACAGTTTCGATATCGAATACGATGAAACTCCTGACTACAACTGGTACGAGATAGATCCTCAAGCAGGAGGAGCTGGATCTGTTACCTATATGCCAGATGACTTTTCCGCCTCCTATCAGCTTCCCTTCACTTTCAGATATTACGGGATTGATTATGACAGCCTTACCATCTGCTCAAACGGCTGGATATCTTTTGAAACGACCTGGATGGTCATGTTCAGTAACTGGACAATTCCTGCACCTCTTGGCCCCTATGCCATGGTTGCACCCTATTGGGATGACCTGATCGGAGAACCTTTTATGGTCGGAGATTCCTTGTATCATCATGATATGAGGATCTGTCGCCATTACGAAGAGAGTGAAAATATTTTTATTGTAGAATGGAATGAATGCGTCTCAAGATTTGATGATTCCACTCAAATTAAATTCCAGGTAATTCTATACGATCCTGATCATTATCCTACAATAGATGGAAACGGCGAGATTCAGTTCAACTATCATACTGTTGATAATGTTGATGCTAATAATAATTATGCAACGGTTGGAATCGAAAATCAAACTCAACAGAAAGGTGTGCTTTATACCTATGCTGATATTTACCCCCCCAGTGCCACTCCTTTGCAGAACGAAATGGCGATAAAATTTACCACTGATCCACCGGATAATTTTACAGAAAGTGATAATCTTACTTTAATTCCTCAACTTCCCGTATTGCATCCCAACTATCCTAATCCCTTCAATCCGGTTACAACTATCAGCTTCACCCTTCCGACACAGGCAGAAGTAGAATTAAGCATTTATAATGTCAAAGGTCAGCTGGTAAATACACTGGCTGAGAATAATTTTGCTGCCGGAACCTACGATCTTATCTGGAATGGTAGAGATAATTTTGGGAATAGTGTTACCAGTGGAATTTATTATTACAAATTAAATGCTGACAACAATATTGAAACCAGAAAATGTGTCCTGATTAAATAACGAAATGAAGGTAATATGTACGGATTGATCATAGCTCTGTTCCTTTTTATTATTTATGGAATTATTGAGTATCAGCAGCATCAGAATAACCGGAAAAAGATACCCGAGATAATTCATGTCAACGGAACCAGGGGTAAATCGAGTGTCACCAGACTTATTGCAGGGGGATTGAGAGCAGGTGGTATTGCGACAATTGCCAAAACAACCGGTTCCGCTCCAGTTATTATTTTCGAAGATGGTAACGAAATCCCGATAAAAAGACATTTCAGCCCCAATATAAGAGAGCAATTGAAGATCATAAAATTTGCCTCCCGACGCAATATTAATACCCTGGTTCTGGAATGTATGGCAGTTAGACCCGAATATCAGTGGGAAACAGAGCATAAAATGGTGAGATCAAGTATCGGAGTTATTACCAATTCCAGACCGGATCATCTGGATGTGATGGGGCCGGGATTAAGGAATGTTACACTTTCTCTCTGTAATTCGATCCCAGGCAGGGGGCAGATCTTTACTTCGGAAAATAAAGTTCTGCCTTTAATGCAGAAGCAGGCGAAAAAACACCATTCCCAATTGATCTCTGTCGAATCTGAAACTGTCTCAGATTCTGACATGAAGGGATTTAAGCATGTTGAGCATATAGAGAATGTTGCGCTTGCTTTAAAGGTCTGTGAAAAATATGGTATTTCCCGAGAAACTGCTTTAAAGGGAATGTATGAAGCCAAACCAGATGTTGGGGCTACAGAGACATTTGCCGTTAAACATAAAGGGAAAACCATATTTTTTGTGCATTCTTTTGCTGCTAACGATCCCGAATCCACTTTATACATCATTGATTATGTCAGAAAACTTCATCCCCATCTGGAATCTGTAGCTTTTGTGCTGAGTACGCGCGAAGATAGAATGTTCAGATCGAAGCAGCTGGTTTACATGATGAAAGATCTGCCCTATGATGAATTGTTTCTGGTGGGACAGCAGACCGCAGCAATCAAAAATTATTCTCAAAAGATCGGAATTTCCAACAAAGTGACAGATTGTGGCTGGGTAAGCGGAGAGAAATTTCTGCAAAAGGTTATGAAAATGCCAGCCAAAGAGATTCTTCTGTTTGGAATAGGAAATATACATGGTAATGGCAGCATATTGGTAAATTATTTTAAAGAGAGGCACGGCAAACATGTTTGAAGTAGCAGTAGGTTTAGGAGTTATTATCAGTTTAGTCTTTCTGGAAGCTTTTGGAGTAGCAGCCGGCGGTATTGTTGTTGCCGGTTATTTGGCTATTTACCTGCACCAACCCTGGACGATTATTGCAACCCTGATGATCAGTTTTACCGTTTATATTATTGTCAAATTACTGGGCAAAGTAATGTTCATTTACGGTCGCCGCAGAATGGTAATCTCAGTTCTTCTGGGCTTTATCCTGGGTTGGATGTCAAGAACCTATGGTCTGTTCGATTCTTTTCCTTCCGATTATAGTATTCAGGTAATCGGATTTATTATCCCAGGTCTTATTGCCAATTCCATGGAAAAACAGGGTATTATAAGTACATTAAGTATAATGTTCGTTGCAGCAGCAATAGTCAGATTTATGCTGATTATTATTTTTGCTGGAGCATTAATTAATTGATAAGGGTGAATTATGTTTATTCCTAGCGCAAAATCAAAGGTAAGTTTGCTTCTGCTGCTGCTGATAAGTCTGGCACTTTTTCTCTGGGTAGATAACAGCAGAATGTTTGTAAAAGAAAAGAATTACAGCGAGAAATTGGAAGCTGCCACCATCATGCAACAGGCTTCCCAGATGATAAAAGAATACAGATTGGATCAGGGAATCTATCTTGATGAAGTTAATGACCCTAACAGAACTGCTCTTATCGGTGAGAAACAAACC
The DNA here is from genome assembly GCA_001412425.1 of Candidatus Cloacimonas sp. SDB. GTDB lineage: Bacteria > Cloacimonadota > Cloacimonadia > Cloacimonadales > TCS61 > SDB. The sequence goes on along the minus strand of LKUH01000299.1, from coordinate 11,751 downwards.
ATAATTACAACAGATCGGGGCAGCCTTACCGCTAAACTGACCAGTTTAAATCCCAATATTGCCGCAGTCGTGGTAGATTTATTTATTAAAGTAGGACTTAAGCAGGGAGACGAAGTGGCTGTAAGCTGGACAGGTTCATTTCCTGCCATGAATATTGCAGTGATGTCTGCAGCAAAAGCTCTTGATCTGGAGCTGATACCAATAACATCGGTAGGTGCTTCTATGTTTGGTGCTACTGATCCTGATTTCACCTGGCTGGATATGGAAACTTTTTTCCATGAACAGGGGTTTTTCAAGTATAAAAGTGTCGGAGCTTCCATTGGCGGCGGTGGTGATCTTGGTAGAGGTCTTAACATAACAGGTAGAGAACTGATCCAGGAAGCTATAGAAAGGAATAATGTACCGCTGGTTATAGATAGCAGTCTGGAAAGAAATATTAACAATAAAATGAAAATCTACGAAGAATCTTCACAGGATAAAATCAAACTTTACGTAAATGTCGGCGGTGGATTATCAAGTTTAGGTAACAGCATAAATGGAAGGCTGGTCTCGCCCGGTCTGCATAAACACCTCAATTTTAAAAATATTCCTTTAAAGGGAACTCTTTTCTTATTTGCCGAACAGAGAGTTCCTGTTCTTCACTTTCTGGATATTGATAAACTGGCGAATAATTATGATCTTCCAATTGCGCCCAACCCGATTCCTGAACCCGGAACCGGAACTATGTTCAGGGATGAAAGGTATAACCTCACAGTTACTGTTATTGCCTTAATACTGCTTCTTATGGCCGTTATGGTAGTTATTCTGTTCGACCATTCCCAGCTTAAATTCAGAGAAGGGGAATTCAATACATGATAGTTTTAAAAATGTTCATGAAGAAGAAAACTGGAGTATTGATTGTTATTCTAATCGTGCTGCAATTACAGCTATTCTCCGGGGAAATCAGATTAAATGCGGACGAAGAAGAGATCCAGCTTTTTAACAGCAATACCAATAAAATCTTAAGTTATATGGTTGTGAAGCCTGAAGAAAAAATTAACTTCAGTACTGTTGCTGTAGACACATTGATAGTTTACAGCAGAATTCTGGGTAAGGGATCTGTTCCCTACAATTATTCTATCGAAATTGCGGGTGAAGTAAGAACAGTGAACCGGAACTCCAGAACAAGTAATATAACCAAAACCCTGGCGGGGCAACCTGTGTCCGCCTACAACAGTTATAAAACTGCGATCGAAGACAATTGCAGAATTACCATTACCAATATTTGGGAAAATGATATACTATTCAAGCTGGTAGCCGGAGTGGATGAACGAAATCTAGTTGATTATGAATATATCAGATTTTCACCCCAGGATTACGCAAAAGAAGTGATAATTAATGTTTCAGACAGGGATTATGTTTATTATCAAGGCTATGATAACGGTATTGCTTTTGAGCTTGAAGGTCCTGTATTGTTAAAGATTATCAGCCGTATGATTTTTCACGATAATTTTCAGAATAATAAAGGGTACCGTTTCACCCTTAGTGATAATGGAGAAGAATCAGCTGTTTTTGAAGAAACTGCTTACAGATCCGGAAAAGCTTTTTTCCCGGACATGCTTGATAAAACTCCCTCATCGGGTGATATCAATATAATTAAAATTCCGGCAGGCAGACATCATCTTGTGGTACAGGACGGTGCATTGAACCGCGATCTCATTTTCAGGTTCTATATTAATAAGTCTTCAATAGGTGTTAAAGAATAATGAAAAAAATTCTTACTTTCATTTTAGTTCTGATTACAATAAATACAACTGCCCAAAATTTATCTTTTTTAAAAAGATTTGAGATCGAGAATTACTACGATAATAATATACTGAGATTAGCGGATAAGACTCTTAAAGAGTTTGAATCCGGATCAAATCCGGATAAGTTCCGGCTGAAAAGTTCAGATGATCTTATTACTGCTTTCAGACTTGATCTGGGCATCAAACATTATTTTCCACTGGGACATACACAGATCAATAAAATAGTCCTGAAATTTAACAAATACTGGCAGAACGATTTTATGAATGAAGTTTATATCCGTTTTAGTCTGCAACAATTTCTAAGCAGAGATCTAAATTTTCAGTTGAATTATTATTACTATCCGGAAATTTACAGTAATAATTTCATAAGTGTTCTGGATGATGATTATCATTCCTACACTTACAGCAAAAATGTATATAATGCCGTGATCAGATGGGATATCTCTAAAAATCTGGCAATTGACTATAAATTTGAATACGGGCAGTATTATTATAATAAATATTTCACCGAATACGATTCGGAAAGTATAAAAAATCAGCTTGATCTGCAAGTTAAATTACTGCCTAATCTGCATTCGACTTTAAGTTATGCTTACCGAATATCGCAGGCAGATGCTACAGAAGCTTATCCAGAATTAAGTTATTTTCAACCTAAAGATGCATCTTATAAAGCAAATATATCTTCCTTCCAGTTAGTTGTTCCTAAATTGATCTCTCTGAACAAAAATTATCTGCAGCTCAGACTTAAACTAGCTCTGGAAGGTTATTATTACCAGAGTAATCTCAGTGGGGATAGTTACCATTTGAACAGAGATGATAACTATGTGAGACTGTATATTGATCTGAATTTTCCCCTGCAGGAAAATTTAACCCTGATAACTTATCTGAATAGTGATGAAAGAAGGACAGATTCACCTTATTCTTCAGTGGAAGAGGATAAGAATTACAGTCGCATGAGAAGTGGATTCTCCCTGATTTACAGATTTTAGTTAAATTTTAACAGCAATCTTTTTCCTGAAAAAACAGCAAAATTTAAACCTGAAAGATATTTCTGTTTAAAATTATCATTTCCGCTTTGAAAATAGATGGCTTTATTCATTTCATTTTTGGGAAATTTATCGGGATAATTACTGAGTAATATTTTTCTCCCTTTAACTTTTGCTTCAGCCAGAAGACTGCTCTGCAGGAAATCGGGATAGTAGTGTGAAGAAGCGTATCTGCACCAGTCCCAACGCAGGCAATCCAGCAGAAATTCCCTTTGTGTGCTGAAATTATCTTTTATCAGGCGGGTCAAACAAGCGCCGTTGAGCTGCCAGTTCCTGGAGATTTCATCAGGATGATTAATAAAATAACTGCGATACAAAAAATCATAGAATTCATAAGCTGATCCCTGTAATGATATCAACTCGGGAAGAGTAGTCTTAAAATGTTCTGTATTATAAAATGAATCAATCAATTTTGAGAGCTTGCGGAAATGGTCGATCTGTGAAAAATTCATCCATTTTGTGCTTAGAACTTCGTAAGGCGGTTCGGAAGTATGTTTGATGCCGAATTCTTTTTTCTTTTCATCCAGTTCTGTGCCGGGCAGCAGTTTTAAAAATCCCAGCTGAAAATGCTCTGCATTAAGTGCATGAACTTCATTAAAAGAATTTTTCATACTTGCAAAATCTTCATAAGGGAGTCCGGTAATGAGATCAACGTGTACGTGAATGTTCTGCAATTCCAATATTTTGTTGATATTTGCTTTAATTTTATTCCATTCAGTAAAACGGTTGATACTGGTTAACGTGGCAGGATTCACCGACTGAATGCCTATCTCAAATTGAAATCTCTCTTCCGGAATTTTGCTTAACAGCTCGAAATCCTCTGGCTGTAGCAGACTGGGGTGGATCTCGAAATGAAATTTGATGCTGGTCTCCTTTTCTCTGAGGTAATTCCAGATGGCTCTGGCATATTGCGGGTCTGCATTAAATGTCCGGTCCACAAATTTCACAATTTTTATGTTTTTACTGCAGAAATAATCCAATTCCTGTTTAACCCTCTGCAATTGATTTCTTAAAAGCTTCTGGTCTGACCTGGAAGAGAGACAGTAAGAGCATTTGAAAGAGCATCCACGGCTTGCCTCATAGTAGATATATCTGTTTTCCAGCTCAGCAAATTCTGCTTCAGAATAGGGAAAGGGTATTTCAGAAAAATCTTCAACCGGTAAACTGATGACCTGTTCAGGAAGTTCGAAACTGTTTTTTTGCAGATATTTCCAGCTCCTTTCTCCAGAACCTGTTATGATATAATCGATGAAAGGAAATTCCGCCAACCATTTTTCCGGATTATAACCTGCTTCCGGACCACCCAGAATAAATTTTACCCCCGGATTGATTTTTTTCAGTTCAGAAAGCAGCATTTTGATCAGATTGCTGTTCCAGATATAGACGGAAAAAGCAATAATATCTGCATCAGAGGTAACAATATTGCTCAGTATATGCAGAAACTGTTGATTTATGGTAAATTCCCGCAGAACGATCTTATGCGGTGAGGAAGATGAGATTTTTCTTAAATATCTTAGAGCCAGGTTAGTATGAGTATATCTGCAATTAATTCCGATTAATAGAATTTTCTTCATTAAAATAATCAGGAAAAAAGTTCTTTTGCTTTATCCAGATCTTCAGGAAAATCTATTTCAACACAGGGTATATCTTCTGTAGAAACAGCTTCCAGCAGGCAATCTTCGGCAAGAAGATTTACGGCATATTCAAAGAAATTATTCTCCTGCCCTTTTTTCACGCTCTGCTCCAGGTGTTTTTGGAAACTGGGAAAGGTTTTCCGGCAGAATTTACCTATTCCAATAAATTCTCCTGCACATTTCTCAATATCGAGTTTTTTACCGATCTCAGTGATATAACCTTTGTCATTGAGAATTACTTTAACCTCTTCTTCACCGCATTTTTTTGTTTCGACCAGAAGCTGAGAATGTTCACTTTTTGCAGATATCTTTTGCAGAAGTTCTTTTTTGAACAACACATCGGCATTAAAATAGATAAAATCTTCCTCCCAGAACTTACAGGTTAAATAAAGTGAATAGAGCGTATTAGTCTCAGCAAAAATAGGGTTTTCTACAAAGATGACCTGATCTTCATTTATAACTTCCAGGATGTGCTTTCTTAACTGGTCCCTTTTATACCCGACTACGATAATGAAGCTGGTGATATTGACTTCCAGACAGCTTTGTATCTGGTTGTGGATTATACTTTTTTCCCCAATTCTGATCATGCTTTTGGGAAGACCACCCGAAACTTCCTGAAGTCGTTTCCCCATACCTGCAGCTAAAATTATTGCTTTCATAAAATGTCCTTATCATTTTTTTTATTTGAGAAATTCATTTTCCGGTTTTTCCGGTCAATTACTTTTTCTGGAAATAAATATTTTACTTGAATAAAATTAGTGTTTCTAGAGTTTGTATCTTAAGAAAATTTAAAAAAGATTGTAGGAGGAATAATGTCTGAAAAGGAAGTAGAAAATCAGGAAAAAAACAGCAACGATGCACGTTTAAAGCAGAATATCGACAGGATAAAGCACAAGCTGATTGTCATCAGTGGAAAAGGTGGTGTCGGGAAAAGCACTGTTGCAGTAAATGTAGCGACTGGTCTGGCAGAGATGGGTAAAAAAGTAGGTATTCTGGATGTGGACATTCATGGTCCCTCCCTGGGGAAAATGCTGGGAATTGAAGGTAAGAACCTGCAGTCTTCAGCTGATTCAGCTTTTCCCCGACCAATTGAAGTAAAAAAAAATCTTTATGCTATGACCATATCTTCTCTGTTGCCTAACCCGGATGAACCGATTATCTGGAGAGGACCGCTGAAAATGGGAGCCATAAGACAATTTCTGCAGGACATTGAATGGCCGGAACTGGATTATCTCATAATTGATTCACCTCCGGGCACCGGTGACGAACCGCTTAGTGTGGTTCAGTTACTCAAACAGGTAGATGGATCATTAATTGTATCCACCCCGCAGGATATTGCCTTGCTGGATGCCAGAAAAACCATCAAATTTTCCGATAAATTAGGTGTTCCGGTAATAGGCTTAATAGAAAACATGAGTACTTTTATCTGTCCACACTGTCATAAAACAATAGATATCTTCAAAGGGAATGGCGTAACCAAAGCTGCGACCGATTTCAATCTGGAAGTGCTGGGTAAGATTCCAATCGAACCTGAATTAGCCATAGCTGGCGATCAGGGAAGATCTGTCTATTCCGATGATAAGAACACAGCAACAAAAAAGATCTTTCGGGAGATCGTCGAAAAAATAATTAAAAAAGTTGAAAAATAATCAGACTAAAAGTATTCAGTTTCTTTGATTGTTCAGGTTAATTTACAGATGAATCAATTCCTGATGGCCAGATATAAAAATATCAGGTAGTTATTGTTAAAACGGAATTTATAACAGCTTGACATTGTTTCTGATTAAACTTATTTAGGTTATAAATCAGGGAGGATACAGATGATAATTGACTCCAGATATAAAGTAATCAAAGAACTGGGATCAGGGTTATGGGGCGTTGTATATAAAGTTAGAGATATAAGAACCGATAAAGTTTTTGCGCTTAAGCTCTTCAAACATCTGGATACAAAATATCTTTACGAAAGATTCTCGGCCGAACAGATGCACCATATAACAAAAATCAATCACTCTAATCTGGTTCCTGTCCTAGATTTTGGTAATTTTGGAAAGCATATTTATTATTTAAGAGAATATGTTGAGGGTAACACTCTGGTTGATTTCAAATTCAATATTACCAATCTTGATATGCTCTACGATATTGTCGTTCAGATTTGCTACGGGCTCAGTGCTCTGCATAGCCAGAACATTATTCATCAGGATCTCAAACCTACTAACGTAATTTATTCTGTTAAAGATAATCTGGTCTCGGTCCAGATAATGGATTATGGTTTCACCAAGATTGATCTGGAGAAGAAGCAACAGCTCTTAAGCTCAAGTTTACCTTATGTGGCTCCCGAGATCTACCTGGAAAGGAATCCGAACATCAGGAGTGATTTCTATTCCTTGGGCGTCCTTCTTTATAAGCTTACAACCGGAATCCTGCCCTATACAATTGAACAGATTTCCAGTTTTATTACGGGTGACAGTTATAATTTATTTCCTAAATTCCCCCGGGAGTTTAATCAGGATATACCGGATGGACTGGAAAAACTGATTCTCAAACTGCTGGAAAAATATCCGGAAGACAGATTTGAGAATAATCAGGAGATCATCTCTTACATTAACAATATCCAGATGAAACAATATCCTTTTTCACTGAAATGGTCAATTGTCAATAACATTAAATTCAGTGATTACATTATCAGGGAAGACTATTCCCACCAGCTGCTTGAGTATATTCCCATAATAGAACAGGGTAACGGCAAGCTGATTGTAGTAATCGGTGGTAAGGGGCTTGGGAAGACAGGTATTCTGCAATTATTCCGCTATCATCTGCTTACAGATAAGTTTTTTATTTTTGATTATGAATGCAGTTATTCCAATAAAGATCCTTTTTTTGCCCTGATGAAGGAATTTATCAGTTATCTAAAAAATAATGATAAGCTCAAGCAGGATATAAACGATATTTCGCCGAAACTGCGAGAATATCTCTATAAGTCTGAAAAAACGGCTACTGAAAAGATCCAGAGTGAGGAAGAACTGAATCAGGATTTTGTAACAGCCTCCAATTTTATTCGGCATCTTTCAGAAGAAAAACCCATCATCTTTATGATTCGGGCTGGTCAACATCTTGAAACAGAAGTAATTGATTTTATGAATTTCATTTCCAGCAGTTTACCTCAACTTCCTGTTCTTATTATTCTGGCTATCAATGATCCCAGAAAAATTGAAGGGCTTATTCATGCAGTTCAAATGAAAATTGAACCTTTAGACCTGGAACAGACCAAGATGTACGTTACCAAGCTTTTGAAACAGACTCCCCCAGATGATTTTCTGGCGGAAATATGGCGAAGATCCAATGGTAATCCTCTTTTTATTGAGCTAATTCTGCTTGATCTTACCGAAAAAAGAAAGATTTGGAAAAATAAGGCATTCAATTTCGATTTTGATTTCACAGGTTATTCAGTTCCACAGGAAGTTCTGCATTCCATCTATCTGAGAATGGCTCATCTTTCTGAAATCAATTATAAATATCTGCAGCAGCTTTCCTTTGTTCTTACTCCATTATCTAAAGAACTCATAAAATATGTGCTGAGCATAAATGATAAAGAATTGTTTTTCCTGATCAAAGACAGTATAAACAATGAATTATTAATGAAAAGAGATGGCTACTACTGCTTCTGTTTTGAAGAAGCTCGGGATAGATTTCAAAAAGAGGCTGGCAGTAAATTAAAAAAAGATGTTTCTTGTAAAGTAATCGAATATTTCAGCAATAAAATTGTAAATGAGATTAATATTCTGCAGGGTATTGTTAAGCATGCCCGTTATGTTAAAGATTTTAAGTCGGTTAGAGAATATTCTTTGCAGATTGCGGAAAAATATTCCGAGCTGAATGAACACCATCATGCCTTTAAAGAGTTATGTAAAATTATCGAACTGGATTTCAGCGCTAATTTTCAGCCTCGGAAAAGTGAATATATTTATGACCTTTTACTTCTGATCAAAAAGTCAGAATGGGGTGCAGCCGAGTACATACCCATTACTTTAACTAAAAATATCAGAAAAATTCCGGATATTGCCGAGAAACATCTTCTGATCGGAATATTTTACCAGATTATGGAGAAGTATCGAATTGCTTTACTACGATTTAAAAAAGCTGAAAAAATTGTGATTTCCGGAAAAACTAAAATTGTTATTCTGCTTAAAATGGCAGAAGTATATTCAGCTAAAGGTGATATCGTAAATCTGGGTTTGCTGGTTGAACAATTGGAAAAATATAAGCTTTCGGAAGAATATCAGCTCAGATTCATCAGCTTTAAAGCTATTTACCTGGGTTTGTCTGGCCATCTGGATGAAGCCATTAACCTGATCGAAGAGATGATACCAAAAATAAAGACTGAAAATGATACCGATTTTTTCGGAAATCTGGGCACTCTGCATAACAGCCTCGCTTTTTTATATCACAGGAAAAGAATGCTGGTTGAAGCTGAAAAAAATTTTCTGATTGCCCGAAAACTCTGGGAACGGGTAAATTTAACCAGAAAACTGGCAACTGTTTACAATAATCTGGGCGATGTCGCCTTAATTCAAGGCTATACAAAAACAGCCCTGGAATTTTTTAACAAAGCTCTGGAAAACTGCAACATTACTGATTGTAAAAAGATAAAAGTTTTAAGTTATTTGAATTTTGGTGAAGCCTACATTAAACTGGGAAAATTTATTGAAGCAGAACACTATCTTGATAAAGCGCTTGAGCTGTCCAATAAATTGGAGGCGAATCCTTTCTATACACCAATTATCAATAATTTTGCCATTGCCAAGAGTAAGATTTACAATTTCGGTTATTATGTAGATTTTATCAGAAGAAATGTGCCGGAATTATTATCCGGAAACATAAAACAGGTGACACCGCTGACAAAAACATATTTTTATTTTCTCTATAACATAGGAGCCTATAATCAGATAGAGAAACTTTTGAAAAAATATGAGACCCTGATTCTGGAAGCCAGGGAATATGAGTTCTTTTATCAGGTAAAGGGCTTCATCACTATCAAAAAGAAGAAATTCAGCGAAGCTTTACCTATTGTAGAAAAAGCGTTTGCCTATTCTCAGAAAAATAAAAGTGTCTACGCTCAGGTTATTAACTATATCCGTTTTTCTGAATGCTATCTGGGAACCGGGGAGATTGATAAAGCTATCGAAATGTGCTTTCAGGCTGAGAAAATCTGCCGTCAGAATGATTATGAATACTGGCTGAGAGTTTCTGATCTGAGGAAGATACGAGCTCAATTAGCTGATGATAAAATAAGTTTGAGAATTCTGATCAGAGAATTACTGGATATTCTCGATTATGTGAAGGAAAAAAATCTCTTCTTCCTGGAAATTGAAACTTTGGAAGTACTGGTGCAGATCTATAGCCATTTACAGGCAGAAAAAAAAGCTGCTTATTATTTTTCAGCTTATAAGAAAATTTTAAAAGCATCAGCTCAGGGTCTAAATTCGGCACACAGGCAAATCTATTTTCAGAAATATAATTATCACATTAAGGATTATTCTGAACTTAAAACCATCAAGATCAGTACAAGAACTTTTGAGGTTTCAGAAAAATGGCAGGAAGAACTCTATGATATTCTTAAAATCAAAGAAGTTAAACGGATGAAATATTTCATCGAAAAAACTTTCCTGACCCTGCTTTCGCCCAATCAGTTTGCAATTATGCTTAATGAAGAAATTAAAGCAAAAAAAGAACCTTTTCTCAAATTCAATCTGGAAACGAGAAAGATTTATACTAAAAAATACCTAGATAATATTGCCAAGGCAATTCATCAAAATAAGATCATCAGGCGCACGATTAATTCCTGTAATACACTGTTTATTCCACTCAGAATTAAAGCAGCCAAAGTCGGTTGCATGGTGCTGGCGGATAAGGGAGAACTGATTTTCCAGGATTTTGAAATGAACATCATCCAGAATTTGAGATTACATCTCAGCTCTCTGCTCATCAGAATTCAGGAATTTTCTAATTTGAATAAAAATCTGGATCTGATGACTAAACTTATTGAGATCAATCAAAAATTCTTTTCCTATCTGAATCTGGAAAAACTGGAACAGGAAATCATCTCTTTTGCCCTTGATTTCACCAGCGGTAAAAGAGGATTTCTGATTAAAAGAGATAAATATCAGAATTTTGTCTATAAAGTTTCACTGGATGATTCCAGACATATGCTGAAAAATTACTCTTTCATAAGCAAAGGCATCCTGGGCGAAGTTATGAAAAGCAAGGAACCATTATTCATCAGGAATGCCAAAGATGATGAAATACTGAAGAGCTACATAGATTTTCAGGTCGACAGATTATCAGTCTACTGCGCTCCGATATTGGTGGATGGTGAAGTTTACGGGCTTATCTATATTGATAATTATACATCTCCCGAAAATAATATTTTCATTAATAAAGAATTTATGAGATTGATGCTTATCCAGATATCTATATCTATTTCTAACGCCAGACAATATGAGATTCTGAAGAAAAAGAATATCGAAATTCGTACACTCGATAAATTGAAAAATGACTTTATTAATATAGTTTCTCACGAGCTTAAAACACCTCTCGTAACCTTGAAAGGCTATTTAAGCAGGTTAGTTAACGAAAAACTGCCTCAAGATGTACAAGAACAGGTTGCCAATATGGATAAAAGTGTGGAAAAACTATTTAACACCACCGACAGTATTATTAATCATAGTAAATACATTCTGGTTAAAGAACTAAAAAAGAATCCTGTAAACGTTGTAGATTTATTGCAGGTAGTTGTGGACGAAGCCAGAGAAATTTCACAGCAGAGGCACATGATAATCAAACTGGAAATTGAAGATAACCTGCCTGAACTGGCGATAGATTGGGAAGCTTTCAAGCTGATGATAAATAACATTATGCTCAATGCAATCAGATTCACGAAAGATTTCGGAACGATCGTACTGGGAGCCAGACGATCAACTTTCCAGCAGGAAGAAATTGATGGGAAAGAAGCAATAGTATTTTATGTTCAGGATAATGGAATTGGCATTCCGAAATATGAATTGAATAAGATTTTTCAGACTTTTTATGAACTGGGAGATATTTATTCTCACAGCTCCGGTACAATTCAATTCAAATCCAGCGGATTAGGGCTTGGTCTTTCCACTTCCAGCCTTATTGCCAAGCTACATGATGGTAAGATCTGGTTAAACAGCAGGGAAGGAGAAGGAACAACTGTTTTTATTGCAGTGCCGATTCATAAAAAACAAGGAAGTGGTAATGCTTAAT
>LKUH01000298.1 GCA_001412425.1 Candidatus Cloacimonas sp. SDB | reverse complement strand
ATAAAGGCAATTTTTTAAATTCGGATCGTAATTTTAAGGCTAATTTGTAATTTAAGAAATTTACCTCGGCAAATCTTATATTTCTCAATTTATCTGGAATTATCATCTATACTATTGACGCTTAATAATAAAGACCAGGTAAGCTAGATAAATTAATATGAAAAGAAAGGCTTCCAGCCTGTCCAGTTGCCTTTTTTTTCCTGTGAACATGGTAATAAAGAAAACGAGGGTAATTGCTATCATCAACAACATATCGCTGTTAAGAGTCACATTATATTGAACAGGATTTATTACGGCAGTAACTCCTAATACCATAAACATGTTGAAGATATTTGATCCAATCACATTTCCAATTGCCAGATCGTATCTTTTACGCGTAACTGCTATAACTGAAGTTACCAGCTCAGGTAAAGAGGTGCCCAGCGCAATTACTGTAAGGGCTATAAGCTTTTCACTTACATTCAAGGCTCTGGCTATTTTTACAGCATTTCTAACTACTATCTCCCCGCCCAGGAACAGACCGAGTATACCTAAAATTATGTAAATGCTAGTTTTAAAATTTGAATAAACAATAATGTTATAATTAGTGCCAGATTTTTCTTTGGAAATACCTAGAACATAATAAAAGAAAATGAACAGACTTAATAACAGAATGAGTCCGTCGATCCTGGAAAGACGATTTCCGGAAAATCCGAAATTATTTGCCAGTCCCAACAGGAGAAGCGAACCGAAGAAGACAAAAGGTATTTCCTTTTTCACCGTATTTTTCTGAACTGCTATGGGATAAATTAACCCGCTTATACCAAGAACAATAAGAATATTGAATATATTGCTGCCCAGAACATTCCCAAAACATAATTCGGGATGATTATTTATACTGGAAAGGATATTTACAACCAGCTCGGGCGAGGAGGTGCCGAAGGCAACAATTGTTAATCCAATAGCTATTTCTGATACTGATAACTTCTTGGCCAGCGACGTGGCACCGTCCAGCAGAAAATCTGCTCCTTTCACCAGTATTATAAATCCAATTAATAAGAGTAAAATATTAATAATCATATCCCATAATCCTAAATATCCAAAATCGGGGTTGGTTCATTTTGTAAAGAAATAAAAAGGTTTAACTCATAATTTATCTCTTTCAAATAACTTTCCATAACACGCCTGGCAATTTCAGGTGTATTATTCTGTTCACTTAAATGTGCCAGTACAAGATTTTTCAACCCGGGATGAATAATTTGACTTATCACAGCTACTGCCTGTTCGTTGGAAAGATGTCCGTGCCTGCTCTTTACCCTTTGTTTCAGAAGAAAAGGATAGGGACCCCTTAACAACATCTCATCATCATGATTGCTTTCCAGGATTATGGTTGAAGCGTTTCTTAACTTAGTCACTAATAATCTGGAACTGAAACCGAGATCAGTAGCAACAGCCAGTTTCCTGCTTCTATCACCGACCTTTTCAAAAGTGAAATTACAACCGTCCACAACATCGTGGGAAGAAGAAAAAGGGGTAATAATTATATCTCCGATAGTAAATTGTTCTCCGGAATGGAAGAATTCAACTCCTGATATTAATCTCCCCAGACGCGTTTCCACCAATTTATAAGTAGGCTCGGTTATGAATAGCGGTATGCGGTACTTGCGGCAGGCTATTCCTGCTCCCCCTACATGGTCATTATGTTCATGACTCACGATAAGTGCATTGATCTTTTTTTCTTCCAAACCGATATTGCGGATTGTTTCGGAAATTCTCCTACCGCTCAAGCCCGCATCTAGTAAAATTTTAGTGCTGGAAGTACGAATTAAAATGGAGTTACCCCTGCTCCCGCTGGCCAAAATTGCTGTCTGAAACATATTTATTTAATATAATAGTATCTATTATTTAATTTATCATATTCAGACCAATCCGCATCAAGGTCCTGTACATTCTCAACCAGCTGTTTAACTCCTGTTGTCTGGGCATCCAGATTATCCGCATGGTGCAAAGCAATGGCCTCCATAGTCTGCGGGAGCCTGGCAGCTGCTTTTTCATACTCCCCGTGATGGGAGAGGATCAGATGTCTCAATTTCATCAGTAATTCTTCCGGAAAGTTATTGATATCAGCCACATGATCGCAGATAAATTGATCTCCCAGATTTATATGTCCGATCAATCTTCCCATTACACTGAACTCTATGGTAGAGGAAACATTATATTCAAACACTTTACCGATATCGTGGAGCAGAGCACCTGTAATAAGCAGATCTCTGTCCAGTGGGTAGATCCTGCAGATAAAATCACAGATGGATGCCACCGCCACCGTATGTTCTAATAACCCACCTATATAATTATGATGCCAGGTTTTGGCAGCAGGTGAATTAACATACATTCCGTAAAACTCTTTGTTTTCAAAAATATTTAACAGTAACCGGTTGAGATATTCATTTTTCACAGACTCTATCTGACTGAACAGTTTATCGGATAATTTATCAATATCTTTGGAGGTTACTGCCAGATAATCACCCAGATCATACTCTTCTTCATGCATTACCCGTACTTTATTGACAGTGATCTGAATCTGTGATTTATAACTTATCACTATTCCTTTAATCTGGATAATGTCACCCTCTTTAAATTTCTCCGATATCTGTTTGGCATTACTCCAGATATTTCCGGCACAGGAACCAGTTTTATCTGTCAGCTTTAACCTTAAATAATAGTCTTTTGCTCCCTGACGCAGTTCTTTCTGAGTAACCAGATATTCACTCATGATCTCTTTGTTAAGATGATCTGCCAGTTCATTCACATAGATCTTGTTATCCATTTTATCCCCTTTTATTTTTAAATTACATATATGTTATTTGTATAGATCCAGCCTCTTCCAAAGCGAGTGATCTCAAGTCGGTAAAAACCTTTGCTTTCAAGCTTAAAAAACCCTTTATCATTAAAATGGCTGTTCACAAATTTCCCATTATGAAAAAGTTTAACTTTCGCCATTTTTGGTAGCCGATAATAAAATTTCAGATCATTCTGCCAGGTTATCTCTTCCCCAAAAATAGCACTTGTTTCAGCACTCTTAATTCCGGCATAAAAATTATATGGTATGCCCATAATATAATTGACTATATAGCTTTTACCCTGCTTTAAAGCTTCTAGGATAGTATTCTGATTGATGCTCAATTTTTCATCAATCAAAACATTGGTCCTGATAGTCTTATAAACTGCTTTGTGGGAAAGAAATTTAAATTTGATGCCGAATTTTCTGTAAGTTTCCTGGTGACAATCCACACTGCCGATCGCTGATTTCCTGAGACCTCTGGTGTTTAATTCATCCCAGAAATCGAGATTATCACGATTCGGTTTGGAAATAAAAAGATTGGGAAAAAGAACCATAAAAAGTCCATTTACTTTAGGATTGATTCGTGCGACCCATTCGGAAAGATAATTCCAGATCTCCAGGCCATCGAAGCCGTTTACATCATGATCGGTCCAGATATATTTCCTGAATCTGGAACAGGCTCTTTTTTCGCAGGGATGGGCGGCAAATCCTATCGCACCTTCTTTCCGGTAAGAAACTACATATTCTTCCGCTCTTTTATCCGTTATGATTCTATCGGTGTTAAAGACGAGATAATGATTGTTTTTCTGCTGATCATTTACCTCTGCTCCAATTATCACCAACAGGTCTTTCTCTTCCAGAAATTCTGCATCATTTTTAGCTTCAAGGGTGTTATGATCATTTATTGTGATGAAATCTAGTCTGTTGATCCTGGCAGCCTTAAATATTTTCCGCAAAGATATTTTGGAATCATAGGAATATTTTGTATGATTGTGAATGCAGCCGGTTAATTCTAAAAAATGCCTGTTAAGTATATTTTTCTTTCTCATCGATTCCTGATCAATACACACTTTTTATTCACAGCATTAAAGGAAGAATCGGCAGATGATATTTTCAGAAAATATACTCCGCTTCCAACCTCTCTGCCGCTGCTGTCTCTGCCGTCCCAATTAACAGATTCATCGTTGTTTCTTAACGATCCGCAATCAATAGTTCTTACCAGCTGACCTTTTATATTGTAGATTGCGATCTTTATTTCGGCAATATTCCTGTTAGCTCTCAGATCAAAATTCAGTTGGTTTCCAGAAATGAAAGGGTTGGGGTAAATATTCACTTTTATTTTTTCGGGAATATCTGCATCCTGGGCTGAAGTTACCAGATCATAGTCTATGTCCGGAATGTAGGGTGTACGGTTTAAATAGTCAATTCTACCCGTTTCATTATGCTGAAGCCAGTAGATTATTGAACAGTTATTCAAGGATCCAATTGGTTCAATACTATTCAGATCCAGCGTAAAAGAGGTGGAGTCAATGGATCCGTATCCAATTTCGGGACTTGATTTTTCTACAATTATTTCCTTCAACACATGTCCGGGTATCTCGACTTCCTGAGATAAACTGTCTTCAATAATGGCTGCATATAAGGTAAGTTGGCTCAGGTAGGAAGAAAAAACATGAGTCGAATCATTTTCCAGAAAGATCTTAAAAGATGCTGAATTGGTAAATTCGTTCAATGTGGTATAAACGGAATCACGGACAACATAGGTTCTGCGATTCTCTTGAACTTCAGCAATGTCTGCCGATAACAATTCCAAAAAATAAACAGGATTATAACCG
>LKUH01000297.1 GCA_001412425.1 Candidatus Cloacimonas sp. SDB | reverse complement strand
TGTAAGAAACACTTCTTTTAACTCCCTTAAATCATTCTGTAATAAAGTAATGAAGCGATTAAAAACAATATTAAATTGGTTTGATAACCAAATTTCAAACGGTTTAGCGGAAGGTATTAACAATGTTATTAAGAGCTTATTAAAGAGAGGTTATGGGTATAAAGATTTTGAGTATTTTAGAATGAAAGTTTTACAAAGATGTGGATACCTTAATTTTCACTCTACCCATACATTTTGAAAATGAACCGAAAAACAAAATTCAGAAGAGAAGATTTAGTCAATTTTTATAAAATAAAAAAGCCCTGGGGAACAGGGCTTATTTTTCAGACAATAGGAGATTCAAATGCTGATTACAGATCTCCGTTGCTACCTTCTATTACTTTAACCTCAATCTCGATATCTTCCAGTTCTTTCTGAATACTTTTAAGATCTTTATTCAATTCCTGCGTATTTTCTTCCGAAAAATAGATCTGCAGGTCCTGCAGAGATTTTAAAGTTTCCAATTTACCCAGAGTATTCGACAAGTTTATGATTCTTTCTTCCTTGCCATCAATAACAATTTTAATATCTCCGCCGTCAAATGAAACTTCAACTTTTGATTCTTTATGATGATCTTTTCTTTCCTCAACCTTAACATTAACAGATTTGTGTTTTCCAGTTCGGAGAATATCGAGTTTGATTTTTTCTCCTAAATCAGAATCTTGAACAATTTTATGGATATCTTTCGTGCTGATTATGTTTTCTCCATTCATTTTAAGAATTATGTCTCCCGCAAGAAGATCTGCTTTTTCAGCTGGTGTACCTTCTATCACTTTTTCAATAAGAACACCATTTTCTATTTTATGATATTCCAGCAACTGCTCATTCAGCTCTTTGGGTAAAATGCCAATCCATTTACTGAATTGATCATCATATTTATAAACAAAAATATTTTCCGGTTTACTAACATCAATGTGTAGATTTTTAAACAAGTCCTGGGAAAAAACCTCTTTTTCCCCCAGAATCACATCGTAATCAATATAGTTGTTTTCTCGGAATATTTCCACCTTAACTTTTTCACCCGGTTCATAATTTTTTAACATCTTAGAAACCTGAGCTGCCGTATAGATCTTCTCTTTGTCTATCATCAGAAGTATATCCCCATTTAATACACCTGCATCGTCAACCGGACCATCTTTAACCACTTCCCGGACTAGAACTCCGTAATGGTCTTTTAATCCCATTTCATTGATTTCAGTTTCCTGAAGGTCTTCCAGATATAAGCCTAAATAGGCAGCGGTTTTAACTTCTTTGATTTTCTTTTCACCTAATACCAGATCGATAGTCTTCTTTTTGCCATTACGGAAGATTTTGAGTTTTATCTTCTGTTGCGGCTCCATAAAGGATAACATTTTTGTCAGTTGGTCTATTGTGTAGATTCTGGCTTTATCCATTTCCAGAATGACATCGTTGCTAATTAAAGCTGCTTTTTCAGCTGGACTGTCTTTTACGGTGTTTGTGATCATGATCCCATAATTTTCCTTAACACCCAGCTTTTCGTAGTCTCTGGCTGACAGTTCCTGCAGGTAAACACCCATATAGGCTGTTTCTTCAGCAAAAACCGGCTTAATAAGCATAATAATTATAATTATACTTAGTAATGAGAGCAAAAATTTTTTCTGCATGTTTCCCCCCTTTTATTTAATAAGAAATTTTTCGGTTATTATTAGTAGGTTTATTATCGAATTCTGATATCATCATTACAGATCCCTGGCTGCTGGAAGTGTATTTTCTGATCAGATAAGCTTTGTCTTCTCTAAAATCGTTGGGATCCAGTTTATCGGTCAATTCGGGATTATAGATTGAAGTGTATTTGAATTTTTCATTAAGCTGCTCTGCCATCAGTCGGTCTAATTCTTCCGAATCTATTCTATTAGTGTGATCGGTTTTATTGAAGGCAAACTGATTGATTTCTACGGCGATCCGGGGATTTAGAATTAGGGCTATTGAGAAGATTAACAGAACTGTGCCCAAGACAGATGCCAGAATAAGCCTGAGTTTAAGCTTTGCCGGCTGATTAAAATATTTATTCGTCAACTTTCTGCGCAGTTCAGCTTCAAAAGGATCAGAGTCGAGTTGAGGAACTTTAATATTGCGTAATAAATTTTCCAGATTTTTCATGAATTAACTCCTTATTTAATAAATCACGCAGTTTATTGAGAGCTCTGTGCAATTTTACTTTTAATGCACCTTCCGATTTTTTAAAGATTTCCGCCAATTCCTGATAACTCAATTTTTCAAAATATCTCAAAGTTATCAGGTTCTGATCATCTACTGGTAAATTCAGCATATGGTCTTTTACAGTCTCGAAACTTATGCTTTTTATATCTTCCTTTTCAGAAGATTTAAGGTAATTATGTTTGCACATATTCTCGATTTTCTGGGAACGTTTATTGTTGCGGAAATACTGATTTATCTCATTAACCGCGATGCGATATAACCAGGAAGAGAAGGTTACATTGTTTACATCAAATATGCGAAATTTATTCAGCTTTTTCATTGCTTTAAAAAACACGTTTGAGACGATTTCATTTTTCACATCCTCATCATACACCCTGTGAAAGACAAAGTTGTTGATTCTGGGAAAATATTTTTTATAGAAATAATCAAATTCCCTGATATCTTTTTTAGCTTTGAAAATTCGGGTGATCTCAGTATCCAATTTTATGCCCTTCCCAGCAAATTTCTAAAACTATAACGTCTAATCGCCTAAAAGTTACAAATTATATTTTCCACAGACGAAAAATCCAAAATTATTAAAATAAAAATAACTCATCAACAATAGATTAAAAATAATAAAAACAAACATTTTAATATTCCAGTCAATATTTATCTAAATTATTAATCATTGTATTGCAATGTGTTATAAAAGTGGAATTCTTTTCAGAAAAATGTCTGATCGAATAATAAATCGAGTTCGAATACTTACTTTTTTCCGCAGTATTTTTTAGATTTGCTGCTTGACTTTATCTTTGCCAGAAATTGCCTTGTTCCAGAGGTGATTTATGAAAAAAATACTGATACCGTTAATAGTTATTTCCATGATAATTTTCATTTTTGTAGCTAAAAACAAGCAGCTTCCTGAAAAAGAGCTGATCAACGAAGCGCAGTTATACTCAGTTCTCTGGCATCAGACAGCTGCAGAATACCATGCTTTATCTTATCAAGCCTATAATCTGGCAACATTAAGATTAAATGAGGATATTGCTAGAAATCAGGACCATCCCAAAGCAGTTATTGTAGATGTGGATGAAACCGTTTTGAATAACTCTGCCTACAATGCCAGAGAAATGCTGGGTTTAGCAAGTTATCCGCAGGGATTCTACGACTGGATTGCTGAAGCAGAAGGGTCAGTTATCCCGGGTGCGCTGGAATTCCTTAAATATGCCGATGATAACGGCTATGAGATTTTTTACATAACCAACCGGAATATCAGGGGTAAGGAAGGCACTATACGGAATCTGCTTAAATATGATTTTCCTCAGGCAGATACAGTGCATGTTCTGTGTAAAGAAGAGAACAATTCCAAACAGAATAGAAGAGAAATGGTGGCAGAGAACTACGAGATTGTACTTCTGATTGGAGATAATCTGATCGATTTCAGTGAAGTTTTTAAAAATAGACCTGTGGCGGAAAGATTTGAAATGGTTGAGAAATTCAAAACAGAATTCGGAAAGAAATTTATTATGCTTCCCAATTCAATGCATGGGGAATGGCTTAAGGCTTTGATCGACTACGACAGATCTCAGAGTGATGAAATAAAACTGAAAAAAATGTTAAATTATCTGCGAACAGAGTGATATGCTCAAACAGAATATCAGATTCTTAACTAAAACCTTCACAGTCAAAAGATTTATCAATGCCTTTCAGGTTTACGCAGCTTATTTTATCTCATTAATTATCAAGAAGAGCCTATTCTGGGGTTATCCGCCTGTAGTTGTGATTGAACCGACTAATATCTGTAATTTGAAATGTCCGCTTTGCCCTTCCGGAAACGGAACTTTGAAAAGATCGCGAGGTTTCATGGATTACGAGCTGTTCTGCAGAATTATCGACGAGGTTAAAGATCGTGCTTTTATGGTAGTTCTCTGGAATCAGGGAGAATCCTTTCTGAATAAAGATTTTACCAGGATGATAAAATATGCTGCTGACAACAAATTATTTACTCTGGTTTCAACTAATGGAAATACAACTTTGCAGGCAGAAGAGTTAGTGAATTCCGGATTGGATTCCATGATAGTTTCTCTGGATGGAACTTCCCAGGAGACTTATAACAAATACAGGGTAAATGGCAGTTTGCAGAAAGTGCTGGATAATGTTGAAGCAGTTGTGAAAGCAAAGAAGAAATTTGCCAGTAAATATCCTCTCATCCGCTGGCAGTTTCTGGTTATGAAGCACAATGAGCATGAAATTGATAAAATTAAAGATTTATCTCAGGAAATGGGAGTAGATAATCTGGAGCTGAAATCAGTTCAGATCTATTCTAAAGAGGATATCGAGAAATTCCTGCCTCAGAATCGCAAATACAGACGTTATAAGATCAAAGGTAATGATTTTGAACTTAAGGCCGGAATTCCAAATCGCTGCCGCAGGATCTGGACAAATGCTGTGATCAACTGGGACGGTGAAATAGCCATCTGCTGCTTTGATAAAGATGTTGACTTCCCGATCGGGAATATTAACGATAAAGATTTAAAATCTCTCTGGAAAAGTAAACGGATTAAGCAGGTAAGAGATCGGATCCTGAAGGACAGAAAATCAATACCTCTCTGCCGAAATTGCGGTGAAAGTGTAAAATTACGGGTAAAGCAGATAAGTAATTGAAATTTAGTTTTGATCTTCTAAATCTCAATTTAATCTATCAATTCCTGGTTCTGATTAGATAATAAATTCCCAGAAGTGCCGGAGCAGCCGTATTTAGGAAAAAGATCACAAGGGTGCAGGTTACAGCTATTTCGGGCGAGATATTATATCTGGATAGAATGCCAATGGCAAAGGTTTCTTTAAATCCCAGACCTGCATAAGATATGGGGATCAGATTAGCTGTCAGGATCAGCGGTACAGTTATTAAAATCGTAAAAAGATCTATGGTGCCGAAGAAGTTCAAAATCAGATAAAACTGCAGCAAAGTAAACAGCATAAATAAGTTTTGTCTTAATGAAATGGCAAAAAGAAATCGATTATAATTTCCCAGATAGGGTTTCGCTTTTTTTTTCATAATTCTAGATACTAGAGAAATCAGCAGGGGAGAGAAAAGAATCAGTACAAACAGGCTTAGTTTAAGATATATCGAAAGTTGCTGAAAATAGAAGACAGCAGCAAACGAAGCAAATAAAAGAGCAGTCCAGATTTGAATAAATTTTTCAATTCCGATGGAAACCAGTGTCGATCGTTTTTTGTTTTTCACGAAGTATACTTTCCCCACTATGCCATAACCACCGGGTATCAGAAATCTGAGAGCATATCCGATCATCAGGGATCTAAAGGTCTCAGTTTTATCTGATTCATATTCCGGGTTCAATTCCAGATAATTACCCCAGTTCTTATAACCAAGATAGATCTTTATAAGCGCGGTAATAAATAATAAAATTATTATTTGAAAATTCAATTTGCCAAAATTAGTAACAACTTCTGAAAAATTAATTTTCCGGAAGATGATGAATAATATTATCACCGTAATGACAATTTTAAGAAAATAAACGATCCTGAGTTTTTGTTTTTTTTTCATGTTATGATTATTCTTTCTGAGAAATTTAAGTTTTCCATTTCCATCTGGAAAAAGTGCCCCAAAAGGAAAATAAAATCATGAAATAGGGAAAAATGCAGCAGAAAAATAGATCAATAAGACTAAATTTTAGGTTGTGCAGATTTATATTAGCTGTCCAAAAAAATACCACTGCCAGCAGATAATAAACAGCGGAAAGAGGATGCAGGTAAAATTGGATAGGTAAATATAAATAAAATAGTAAAATCAGAATTGATAATAACTGATAGGGCAGACGCTGCTGTAGAAATTTTGAATATCTCCTTTTCTGCTGTTCCAGGTAATTGGTCGGACTTTTTGTAAAAACAGGAGCCTCAGCATTATAGGCAATTTTGTATTTCTTTTTATATATCAGGTTAAGCAGCAGTTTATCATCTCCTGCCACTTCTTCGCTAAAAGAATCATATCCCCCTATTTGATAGAATACTGCTCTCTTTAGAGCAAAATTTCTCCCGGTGCAGGAAAAGGGTATACCTAAACCTGTTGTTGCTGCATAAAGCCCGGCATTAATGTTTTGAGTAAATCGTCTAAAACTTTTATTTGTTAGCTCGGGACTGAAACCAATGACCATTGCTACTGTTTCGCTGAAATAATTATTATAACTGCTCAGCCAGTATTTATCCGGCAGACAGTCTGCATCTGTAAACAGCAGGATATCTTTTTTCGCTTTATCGATGGCAGCCTTTAAGGCAGCTTTTTTTCCTTTGAAAAATTTGTCCTTCTTTTCGAGAAATACAACAGACACATTATTCGATCTTTGAGCAAATTCCTGCAGTAAATCAGTTGAATGATCAGTCGATGCATCATCAGCGATTATGATCTCGTATAAATTTTGCGGATAGATGATGTTTTCCAGGGATCTGAAGAGTTCGGGCAGATTTTGTTCCTCGTTTCTGCAGGCTATAACAATTGAATAAGTGTTCTCAACCGCAGGTCTTATTTTTTGTATCCGCGTAATTCCGATTCCTAAAAAGACGATAAATAAAGAGAAAAGCAGAACTATCAAATCCATTAATAAAGAGCCTGATAACTGAAATAAAATTCTGAATCTGAAACTTTTTCCTTTCCATTTCCAAATTCTTGCTGTATCAAGATTCCTGCTTTGAGGCGGTGATAAGCCAGCATCTGCCAGGTGAGTACGGGTTTTAAAACTAAAGTATCTGTGATTTTGCCCGCAAGCCAGCTTGCTTGATCTGAAGGTCTGGAATTGTAATTAAGATTAAAACTGTTTCCCACGCTACCCTGTCTTTTATAAAGGGCATTCAGATTAAAATTGACAGTGCTGAAAATGTTATAATTCAATTCGCAGGAATACTGAAGAAGATTACTTCCGGAAGGGAATCCCAGCGAAATATCATAATGCGAATACTTATTCTCTAAAATATAATGGGTATATAACCAGGGTCTAACTGCGGTAAATTCCAAACTTACAATTCCAGCTCTTTCCTGATGAAAAGTAAATGAACCTCCCAATTGAAAAGCATATTTGTTGCCCCACCAGTTGCTGAATATCTCAGCTTTACGTAATTCATCTAAAATGAAGTTGAAGTAAAAAAGAGTGAATTTTTGTGGTCTGAAATTCAAGCCTAGAAAAATAAGAGCATTATCTCTATCGCCTAAATTGTGTTCCACCGCCCTCCAGAAAAGCTGAGGAAGCATATAATCGAGATCCAGGCTGCGGTTGGAATATATTATCTCTTCACCTGCGAATAATTCAAATTTAGAACTGGGAGTCCAGCCGAATTTATGAATTACCATAAATTTGTCTGAGAAAGAGAGACTGGTTACAAACCCCGTACTGTCAGGGATCAAAGCTGCATGCAGATAGGACACATAAAAATCGGGAAAGACAAATTTTGAACTGAAATAACCGTAATCATTACAGTCATCATTCAGAATAATGCTGCCTCCAATATTGCTGCCTATCTCATGTTTTCCCCTTCCGGCTGCCAGAGACCAGAAATCTCCTTTTCCTCTATATGATATCTTTCCTGAAACATTGTCCAGATAGATCCTGGAGTTGTCCTTCGAATATTTGAACCAGCTGTCAATCAGGGGCGAATTTGCTGCCTGCTCCAGGTCTCCGCTAAAATGTCCGGCCCACCAGTGTCCGGAAAAAAAAAGTCTTTTTGTCAAAAATCCTGAAAGCCGCGTTCCGTAATAGAGAAAACTATAATTACCTTTTTCCTGCCAGGAATGTTCAAAGCCACTGTATAGATTAAGTTTCAGCAGGGAAGCAAAGAATCGGTTATCAGAAATTTTATTTTCAGTTAAGAATCTTGAGTCAATTTCCGGTATATCCGGTGTTCTATAATAGAGGAAACTGGATGTATCCTGTCCTGAAAAGAAATTTTTCCAGGCATTTTTAAAGCTAGTGCAAGAAGAAAGGGCAAAACTGAATTGTGATTCGGAATCAGGTGATCTGCTCAATTCGGCAGCAAATAAAGTGTCTTCATCAGGATCGTTCTGGAGAAATGATATTGAATTATTTGAGCTTAACTGGGGCTTATTCCAGGTTAGATCACAGATCTGAGCTCCTGAAAGCCCCAAAATAAAATTTATCAAAATTATCAGTGATATTTTTTTCATTTTAATTATCCTGTTAAGCTTAAACAGCTGAAATTGTAATTATGTCAAGCTAAAACAAACTTTCATGCATCCCCCCATTTTTTATAAAAGATTCAGGTTTAGGGTTAATTGAGAGTTTATACACCTG
>LKUH01000296.1 GCA_001412425.1 Candidatus Cloacimonas sp. SDB | reverse complement strand
GCTGATTTCTTATGATTATTTATGATCTCTTATGGATTTCTACTTAAATCATATTCATACTTAATCTGCGTTTCAATTTGTCTATTTTTTATTCAAAATGGCTATTGCCACTTTTTCCTGTGTGATGGGCATTGATTTAATTCTGATTCCCAGAGCGTTTTCAATAGCATTTGCTACCATGGGTGCTGCTGGTATCATGGTATGCTCCCCAACTCCTCGCGCTCCAAAAGGTCCGTCAGGTTGCGGAACTTCGATAATAATCGGCACTATTTCATCAGGAATATCCTTAGCTGTAGGTATCTTATAATCAGTAAAATTCGGATTCAGCAGTTTACCTTTATCATTATAGCGCATATCTTCAAAAAAGACAGTAGAAAGTCCCTGCAACAAACCTCCTGTTATCTGACCTTTCACCAGAACCGGATTTATAGCTTTACCTGCATCCAGGGCTTCCACTGCTTTTTTTACATGCATCTCTCCTGTTTCCCTGTCAATTTCGAGTTTAATAGCGGCAGCACCAACTGTATAATGCACATTGGGATGACCTCCCTGGCTTGTTTCGGGGTCACTGTTAGCTGAAGTAAATTCCGGCATGAAAATTCCCCTTCCCAGAATTGGGCCGCCTTTAAATGTACCGTCTTCTGTCATAATACCATTGATCACAAAATCTTTTAAGGGAAGCTGGAATTTTGGTTGCGTCCGGCATTTAACCATTTCGTCTTGCAGAAAGAGTGTATCTTTGGGAAGATAATGTACTCTGGTTATCAGTTCAAATATCTGATCACGAGCATCAAGAGCTGCTTTTTTAACGGCATTTCCACAGGACCAGGTTACATGAGAAGCAACCGTCTGCCACTCGTAGGGATTTCTATCGGTATCCGGATTTTCAGTTCTTATTTTGCTTACAGGTACAGCCAGAATTTCAGCAGCTATCTGAGCCATGACAGTCAGAAATCCTTGTCCCATATCCATTCCTGAGACCAGAAGGTTAATACTGCCATCCTCATTGAATTTAAGAAAAGCAGCTGAAGATGCATTTGGTGGCATGGCAGGTGCTTTCCAGATAAGAGAAAATCCTTTACCGATAACTTTATTCGGATCGTTCGAAATTTCTTTTTTACCCCAATCAATTTCTGCAGCAACTTGATCTATGGCCTGCAATAGACCACTGGGATTCATAGGAACACCATAAGCGAGAATATCACCTTCGACAATCGCATTTTTCCGGCGCAAGGCTACCGGATCAATCTCCAGTTTCGCAGCCAGGCGCGTGATATGTGATTCCAGTCCGAACATGAATTCGGAATACCCGAATCCCCGATAGGCACCACAAGGCGGCAGATTGGTATAAAGGCAAACAGAATCTATTGAAATATTGGAATATCTATAAGGACCTATCGCTGAAAGTCCGACAGCGTTTACAACGTTAGCACCGTATTCTGCAGAAGCACCTGTATCCCAGTAAAGCTGATGTTCAATTGCTGTAAAAGTTCCGTCTTTTTTGGCACCGAGCTTAATTTTAGCGATAAGACCCTGCCGTTGTGAAGTATTATAAAATTCCTGTTCCCGGCTCCAGACTACTTTAACAGGATTACCCTTCAATCTGGTTGCCAGTGCTGCTGCCAGAATTTCCATGGAAACACCTGCTTTACCCCCGAAACCACCACCGATTGGCGGAGCTATTACCCTTACATCTTTATGCTTAAACCCGAGTGGAGCAAGGACTTCAGCGAAAAGGTTTCTCTGAGTATGAGGTGATTGTGAAGATGCCCAGACAGTTAAGCGTCCGGAAAGATCACATAAGCCAACTGCAGCATGAATTTCCAGGGGACAGTGAGCGTAGCGGGGTACGTGATATTCGTCTTCCAGAATAACATCAGCTTCAGCAAATCCCTTTTCAACGTCCCCTCTACGGGTTTTACGCCAGTGGGCTATGTTTGTTCCGGCTTGAGGACAAAACCAGGGAACATGGCTATATTCTTCCAGATCGGGATGGATCAACAGCGCATCACTCCGAAAAGATTCCATTTGATCAAATATAGCCGGAAGGGTTTCATATTCTATTTTAATAAGTTTAGCAGCTCTTTCCGCTGTTTTTATATCACGTGCTACCACAGCTGCTACCTGCTCACCCACAAATCTGACTCGATCCAGGGCAAAAACATATCTGTCCTTCAAATAAAGTCCGAATTTATAAGGAAAATCTTTTCCGGTAAAAACTCCTGCAACTCCCGGATAATTTTGTGCTGCTTCTACATCTATATTTTTAATATAAGCGTGAGCTTCATTACTTCCGACAATTACGGCGTAGAGCAGATTTGGTCCGTAATCAAGATCCTCCGTAAAACGGGTGGCTCCACTTACTTTTTCTCTGCCATCTATTCTTACGGTTGATTTCCCGACATATTGAAGTTCACTCATTTTTACCTCCCTCTAAAGATTCCCGTACTGCTTCCAGGATGGGAAGATAACCTGTGCAGCGACAGAGATTGCCGGACAATGCTTCTTTGATCTCTTCTAGAGTAGGATGGGGATTATTATTCAGTAATTCGGTCGCAGAAATTATTATTCCGGGTGCACAAAAACCACATTGGAAGGCATTTTTATTTATCATTGTTTCCTGAACTCTGGAAAGACCTTTTTGTGATATTCCTTCGACTGTTACAACTTCCTGTCCATCAGTTTCGATAGCGAGAATCAGGCAGCTGCGGACACTGCGTCCATTTAAAAGAACGTTACAGGCACCGCAGTCTCCCCGGTCACAGCCGCATTTAGGGCTTTTAATGCCAAGTTTATCACGCAGAACATCCAGCAGTGTTTCAGTAGGATCTACCAGAACAGATCTAATTTCGCCATTCAGATTCAACTTTATCTGTTTCATTCCTTACCTCCCGGCAGCACTTCAAGAGCTATTTGCATACCACGCCTGAACATAACTTTCATCATGTGGGTTCGGTATTCAGCCTGCGCTCTGATATCGGTAATTGGTGAAATCTCGGAAGGAATAATTTCTGCTGCTTCAGCAAGCAGTTTATCATTTATCTCTTTTTTATGCAGGAAAGCTTCCAGTTTTTTCATTCTGGCCGGTACAGGCCCTACGGCGCAGGAAGCAAAGCGGTAATCTTTTTCCCGATCAACATAGATCCCGATTCCGGCCTGAGCAAGATCTTCACCTTTGTAACGTCCTAGTTTCTGGTAGGAAGCGGAATGTTTATCGGGAATTTTCAGGCTGATCCCCAAAACAAGTTCATCTGTATTCAACGCAGATTTTTTGGGACCGGTGAACCAGTCATGGATAGAAATTGTCCTTTCGGTATTGCTGGCAGCCACCAAAACCTCCGCATTATATATAAGTAATGCAGGTGCTGAATCCAGGCTGGGCACAGCGGAGCAGATATTTCCGGTTAAGGTTGCCCGATTCCTTATTCCGATGGAGGCAACTTTGCTGCTGCACTCCCAGAGCAGGGGAAATTTATCTCTGATCAAATCTGATTCCAGCAGATCGGTAAAGGTTTTATTTGCTCCGATAAATAATTTATCATCTTCCAGTTCCATTAAGTTTAGAGGTATTATACCTTTCACATCTATCAAGGCTTCGGGGTTTATCCTTTCCTCTTTCAAAGAGACGATCAGATCGGTTCCACCTGCCAGGATCCTGGCTTTTGCTTTATATTGAGAAAGCAGGTTCAGTGCTTCCTTAATTTCAAGTGGTTTGTAGTATTCGAAGTCATTTATAATCTTCACACTATCTCCTTTTTATGGGAAGCCTAGGCAGGAGGTTCCAGGGCAATAATGCGGCACATGGAAGATTCCAGCTCGATACCTTTCAGCGGGAAAAGTCCTATCCATACCCTTTTATTGCTAACTTTATTAATCTCACCGCCCAGGTTCTCGGCGTGAACCAGTTTTTTGGGAAAGAGATCCAGGTGCATAACCTGATAATATTCTTCCAATGGAAACATTTCATCCCAGGTTTTTCCATAGTTTTCTTGCAGTTTTTTGTCTGCTTCCTGAAATTTTTTCGGATGCCAGTCTCTGATTATGGTGTTCATGGGATGATCGGCGCTACCGCAGTCCACTCCAATCCATTTGATCTTCATTTCCAGTGCCCATTTATGAAAATCGGGATCCGGCCCGGGATGTTTGACAAAATAACGGATTTCATCAGATTCGGGTTGATCCCAGCTATATTTATGATAACCGGTATTAATGATGAGGATATCACCTTTCTGAATTTTGACTTTACTCATCAGCAGATCAGGAGAATAGAGATCGTAATCTCCTACATCAGCGGAAATATCCACTACTACACCGGGGCCTATCCATTCTTCCAGGGGTACATTTCCGATAGTCCTTCCGCTGGCATGAAAATGGATCTCCCCGTCAATATGAGTTCCAACATGGTTACTGGTGGTAATTATCTGTCCATTTGCACCCTGTCCCATATGGGCTCCTGCCAATCTTTTGAAATACTGTATACCCAGCGGCATATAGCTGGGCCAGGGTGGTGTGTGAATACTCAATCTCTGGGTGAGATCGTAAATCTTAACTTCTCCCATGAATTTTAAGAATTCTTTAATATCCATAACTTCCTCCTTTTATTTCAGTTCTCCTGCCAAACCTTCAAAAGCTTTCTTAAAAGGTTCCAGTGGTGCACTTAATACACCTGCCCCCACCTGACCGATACCCGGTTTTTTGTGTGCTACTCCGGTATCTATAAAGGGTGTTATATTGTTTTCGATCACTTTAATTACATCAATTCCGGTAGGTGTTCCTCGGAAATTAAGATAGGGGATCTGGTACATATTATTTTCACCTGCGGTGATCTCGTACATGGTTAAAGTATAATTGACGGCATCTTTGGCGCTTCCGCCGACAAATTGCACGATCGCCGGAGCAGAAGCGATGGCAAAGCCACCCAGTCCAACCGTTTCGGTAATGGAGCTATCCCCTATATCGGGATTCGCATCTTCTTTAGTATATCCCGGGAAGAAGAGCGCATCCGGCAGAGGTGCTTTGCTGGCGAACCATTCGTCTCCCGTGCCGGAAAGCTGAATTCCAAATTCCGTTCCGTTTCTGGTCATTGCGACGCATATACTGCTGTTAGCGATATTACGGGCTGCATCCAGAGTAGCTTTGGCAGCGGGCATGGAGAGATTCAGAAAGAAGTGATCGTTGCCATTTATGAAATTCAGGACTTCTGCTGCAGTTTTTGGATCGGAGGTTGTCTGGATCACTTCCGGTGCTATGATTCTGTAAAAAAGCGAGGTTGCGGCTCTATTCCGGTTATGTACTTCATCACCCATATGCAATGCCTGAGCTATGATGTTCTTGAGATCTATCCTACCCGCTCTGGCAATTGCCAGCTTCATAGCCGGATAGAGTACCTTATCCATCCATTTAAGCTTCTCAATAACTTCAGTGCTAAAGGCTCCATAACGGAGGACCTTACCCAGGCCTTCATTCATTGTGCAGTAAGCTGTATTGCCATATTCTTCATTTTTTATAATGAAAACAGGCATAGAAGCAGATACAATTCCTGCCATAGGACCTACGGTAGAATGTTCATGACAGGGAGAATATTCAATTTCATCTGAAGCTGCCAATTTTTCAGCTTCTTTTCTGTTTTGGGCTAATCCTTCATAAATAAGTGCGCCGATTATTGCGCCTCTGGTTGGTCCGCACATTTTTTCCCATTTGATGGGTGGTCCAGAATGAAGAATCAGATTCTTTTTCATTCCGGGTATTACTTTTGCAGCTATATCCATACCAGTCAGAATTGGCTTTCCGTTCAGAATAATTTCCAGAACTTTTTTATTGGCGGTGTTAATTTTACTGCGATTTTTTTCGATTATTTCCAGCAATTCTGGTTCAACCTCAACCGGAGGTTTCCAATCCACCTGAACAGCAGAAGTTCCGGTATCTGTAAGATTTTTTTTGAAGGAATTCAGACCTGTATTAACCACCTTCAATTTCTCTTTAAAAAGATCTTTTCCCATTTAGTTTCCTCCCAGTTTCTCAATAATTTCAACTGCTAAAAAACTTGCTTCTGCATTAGAATTACAGACAAGTGCCCCTGCATGCAACAAAGCCTGTTCAAGTTCTTTACGGTTTTGCGGATCATTATCTGTTCCGGTTATTGAACAGATGAAGGTAATTTGTGGTTTCTCCATTTTTGCTGCTGCAATGGCAGGAATGAACTCTTTTTCCGAATTGAGACTGGAGCCATAACCGATTACCAGATCCAGGAGTATCACAGCGACTTCCGGGTCTGAAATTTCCTGAAGAATTCTTTCATTCCTTAAACTAAAATCTATCATAGGATGGGGGCGCCCCACGGTAAATTCGTCATCTCCCAGATCAATTACTGTATTTTTGACACTTACAGACGAATCTTTCAGTTTAAATCTATAGTTAAGGGGAGTATTGCTGTAAATATTTCCAATCTTATTGTCAAAGATCAGTTGTGTTTCATCACAGAGAGTTCCACCGCTGAACAGACCACGAACATATTTTTGGTGCTTATTTTTGGTTTTAAGCTCTTTTTGGGTGATTTCAGTCAGTTTATTTTTTATTTCCTTACCAGGATAATCCTGAATTTTCAGATCTTTTTTCCGGGAAGCAGAAACTGCTATTAATGCCGCCTGCTCCAGAGTTTGAGCAATTATTAATCTGCTCTGGTTCAGCAGCTTTTCATCACCGCCGATAAATATTGCCACAACCGGCTTTTTTACAGAGGATAATTTTTCCACAATCCGATCCAGAACTTCATTATCCGGAGGTTTGGAAACAAGTACTATTACTTCTGTTGCGGGATCGTTGTTTAAGGCTTCAATCCCTTTGAGGAACATTATACCGCCAATCTCTTTTTTTACGTCCCTGCCTCCGGTGCCTATAGCCTGTGAGATTCCTTCTCCCAGATTGGAAATAATTGAACTGACTTCCTGAAGTCCGGTTCCCGAAGCTGCTACAATGCCGATATTACCTCTATTAACAACATTAGCAAAAGCCAGGGGAACACCATTAATTATGGCGGTGCCGCAATCTGGACCCATAACAAACAGGTCATGCTGGAGAGCAAATTGTTTCAGTTTAAGTTCTTCAGCCAGGGAAACGTGATCGGAAAAAAG